>DVNP01000073.1 GCA_018714285.1 Candidatus Caccomorpha excrementavium
GCAGTTAGCCGAAATCGAGGAAAAACAGGCGGCGGGCGATAATCGCCGTCAGCTTGTCGAACAATATTCCAACTTGGAACACCTTAACCGTGAAATCGTGGAAATACTGATAGACTATATCTCTGTCGGCAGGCGTATTCCGGGAACAAGGGACGTTCCGATTGAAATTCACTGGGCTTTTTAAGCCCATGAACTTTTAATCAAATGTTGTTCTTATATGATTGCGCCATCTGCCGCCATATCCTCATGCAGATCTGTAATCGGATCCCCTTTCGACTGGAATACCGTCGCCGTGAAAGGGGTTCCTCCCGCCGCCTGCGGCCAGAGGCCAAGGGTGTGATCGACGTAGTATTTCTCGAATCCGGATTCCATGATTTGTTCCGGAGTCAGATTTCTGGTAAGCTGATGGACGATGGCGCATATCATCTCCATATGAGCCAGCTCTTCTGTACCGATATCGGTCAGCAGCCCTGCCACCTCGCGGTACGGCATGGTGTAGCGCTGGGACAGATAGCGCTGGGACGCTGCCAGTTCTCCGTCCGGACCTCCGAACTGCGAGATGATAACCTGCGCAATCTTCGGATTCGGTGTGGATATCTTAACGGGGTATTGCAGTCTTTTTTCATAGCTCCACATAACTTAGCACGCTCCTTCCCATGGCCATGGGCCGGCGACCCACTGCCAGCTGTTCGTGTCGGTTACATCATAGAACCGGATCGGTCCGTACAGGCGGGTATATTCGTCTATGGCTTCCGCGCGCAGTCTGGCGTGCCGGTTATAATATTCCAGCCCTTCCGCGCACTCCGGGTGAGTGTCAAGAAAGAGACGCATCTCATCAAGTACGAAGCTGAGCTCAGTAATACGGTGCATCAGATCGGCTTTTTTGTTTTCTGACATGGCTAATTACATCTCCTTCCATGAAAATCAAGATACAGATCCGAGAACAGGGTGCCGGAAGTCAGAGCGGTATGGGCATCGTTCAGATTCGTGAAGCTCTGACGGGGCACATAGGCCATGGCCAGAGGGAAATTCCTCATATCTCCGGCGCAGCTTCCGGATGCGCCGGATACGGCCTGCGTGTTGCCGGAACTGCCGGGATTGCCGGAACTGCCGAAATTTCCGGAACTGCCGGAATTGCCGGGCAGGGGACAGGAGACGGGGGCGATGCCGGCGTTTTGCATATCATACCGGCTCATGCGGGGATTATATCGGTTGTTGATCGGCTGTCTGAATTGATTCATAGGGAACTCCTTTCGCTGTGGATGATTCCGTAAGGCTCTGAGCCTATAAGATATTTTATGAAGGTATGCCTGTAATGTGTCAGCCTCCGGGATATTTTCACGATTCATGGAAATGGTTTGACATTCTGTAGGTTATAGGATAAAATTTACATTAGATTTTGCGGAATAATGGGGGATGCTGTCAGATGTATTATTTTATTGTCAATACAAGATCAAAGACGGGAAAAGCAGGGAGGATCTGGAAGAAGGTTGAGTCGGAACTGAAGAAAAAAAAGATTGAATATCGGGCATATCTGACGGAATATGCGGGACATGCCAGCGTTCTGGCCGATCGAATCTGCGAGGAGAACGACGGAGTCAAGAGGATTGTGGTAGTGGGCGGCGACGGAACCGTGAATGAGGTCATTAACGGAATTGCGGATTATAATCAGGTGCTGCTGGGATATATTCCTTCCGGATCGAGCAATGATCTGGCAAGAGGTCTTGGAATTTCCTCGGATCCTCTGACGGCCCTGAAGCATATCCTGCATTCCGGAACCTGCCGTTATATTGATAACGGGCAGGTCGATTTTTTTGACGAGAATCCTCCCAGAAGATTTGCGGTAAGCTCCGGCATCGGATTCGACGCGTCCGTGTGCAAGGAGGCTCTGCACTCTGGTATGAAGGCGGTGCTGAACCGGGCCGGATTCGGTAAGCTGACCTATGCCGGAATTGCGGTTAAGCAGATTCTGTCGAGCCCCAGGCTGGAGCTGCAGGTTACCTATAACGATTCCAGACGGGTCAGATACCGGAATGCGTTCTTTCTGGCGGCGATGAATCAGAAGTATGAAGGCGGCGGCCTTCCGATGGCGCCCGGAGCGGATCCCGCGGACGGGATGCTGTCCGTGTGTGTGGTGCACGGTCTTCCCAAATGGAAGATCTGCGTATTGTTTCCTCTTATCTTTTTCGGAAAGCATGTGCTGGCCAGAGGAGTCGATATGATTAACTGTACATCAGCGGAGATTCGTTCCCAGAAGTATACGAACGTCCATACGGACGGCGAAGTGGGGATTCCAAGAAATCATATCCGGATATCGCTGTATCCGGATAAGCTGCGTATGATGCTGTGAAATGAGGTGCAATATGACGTGAGGCGGTACAGAAGACGGGGAGGAATACATCATTACGGGGAAAAAAAGCCGGGAGCCGCGCTGCCGGTTCTGATGGGAGCGGCGGCGGCCGCGGTCTGCTGCGGGTTATATTACCGGTTCGGGATTACGGCAGTCTTCTTTATCGGACTCGGCGCTGCCGTCCTGATAGGAAGCATCGTAAGTCTGGCGTATTCAAAGAATTATGATATGCTGCTGGTATATTCCGCGTCCGCGATCGTGTGCACAGCCGCCGGATATGCGCTGATCTTCCTTGCGCTGGCGCGCTGGCTGCCGGTGGACGAGACTCTGTACTGGCTGCCGGTATTCTATCTTCTGATTGTCGAGACGGCAGGAACGCTGGTCAGGATCTTCTCGGGAAGCCGTCAGCTTAAGAATTTCAATCGATTTTTTCTGGCAGGCTGTATCATACTGGGGACGGTGTATCTCGGAGCGCTGATCTATCTTCTCCTGGCTCCGGGCATCCGCCGGGAGCCGGCGGACGGGAGCATGGGATGGATTCCGTTCGCGTCGCTTTCGGAATATATTGAAGATGCGATACGGGGTGTCGGAGATGCGGGACGGATTGTGGAGTATATTGTGCCGAGGATTCTGATCTATGTTCCGTTCGGCTTTTATATCTCGGTTATTCTGGGGAAGAATACGGTCATTCTCCGTTTTCCGCTGATTCTTCTGCTTCCCATCGGAATAGAATGGGCGCAATGGCAGTTTCAGCTTGGCAGGGCGGATATTGATGATGTGATATTCGGAGTGATCGGAGGAATCGCAGGCGTGCTGCTCTATTATGTTCTGAATGCGGTGAGCCGCGCCTGTGCGGGCAGGAGCCTTCTGGAGAGAGAAAGTACCCGCGGATCCTTTGGATGGAGGTAGCGGAAGATGAAGAAGGAGTATCTCTCCATGAATGTATATGAGGCTTTGCAGGAGAGACTGCGTTTTCTTTTTGAAGAATTCGATAATATATTCGTATCCTTTTCCGGCGGCAAGGACAGCGGACTGCTGCTGAATCTGGTGCTGGATTACAGGAGAGCGCATGCTCCGGAACGGAGAATAGGGGTGTATCACCAGGATTTTGAGGCGCAGTACAGTGTAACGACGGAATATGTGGAGCGTACCTTTAAACGGCTGGAAAGCGAGGCGAATCTGGATTTGTACTGGGTCTGCCTGCCGATGGCAACGAGAACCGCGGTGAGCAGCTATGAGATGTACTGGTATCCGTGGGACGACATGAAGGAATCCTCCTGGGTGCGTCCCATGCCGGCGCATCCTTACGTTATCAATCTGCAGAATAACCGGATGTCTACCTATCATTATAAGATGCATCAGGAGGATCTGGCGAAGCAGTTCTGCAGGTGGTACCGTATCTCGCATGACAGGAAAAAGACCGTCTGTCTGCTGGGAATCCGGGCGGACGAATCCCTGCAGCGTTACAGCGGAATCCTGAATAAAAAGTATGGCTACAAGGGAACCTGCTGGACGCGGATGCTGTTCAAGGATGTCTGGAGCGCGTCCCCTCTGTATGACTGGACCTCTTCCGATGTCTGGCACGCGAACTCCCTGTTCGGATATGATTATAACAGGCTGTATGATCTGTACTATATGGCAGGACTGAATCCGGATCAGATGCGGGTCGCGTCTCCCTTCAACGATTACGCGAAGGAGAGTCTGAATCTGTACCGGGTGCTTGACCCGCAGATGTGGGTGAAGCTGATCGGACGGGTTCAGGGGGCCAATTTTGCCGCCATTTACGGGAAGACCAAAGCGCTTGGCTATAAGAATATAACTCTGCCCGAGGGACATACCTGGGAGTCCTATACGCGGTTCCTTCTTGCTACGCTGCCTTCCAGGCTCAGGCAGAATTATATTAAGAAATTTCAGACCTCGATCAACTTCTGGCATACGATCGGCGGAGGACTGGAGGAGAGGACGATTCAGGAGCTTCTGGAGCACGGTTATCATATACGCCGCAATGGAGTATCGAATTACACGGTAATGAAGAATTCCAGGATTATATTCGAAGGAAAGATTCCGGATCATACGGATGACATCAAATCAACGAAGGATATTCCAAGCTGGAAGCGTATGTGCTTCTGTATCCTGAAGAATGATCATATCTGCCGCTTCATGGGATTTAATCTGACAAGGGAGCAGCAGAAAAGGCTGGAGCTTCTAAAGAAAAAGTACAGTAAGGTTGGCGAACAAAATGAAACACGATAGTCCTGTGTATCACGTAATATCGGTTCCGATTGAAAAAATTGAGCCGAATACATATAATCCCAATTCGGTTGCTCCTCCCGAAATGAAGCTGTTGTATGACAGCATAAAGGAAGACGGATATACGATGCCGATTGTATGTTATTATGACAGGGAGAGAGATGTGTATATTATTGTGGACGGCTTTCACCGGTACCGTGTGATGCTTGATTACCCGGATATCTATGAACGGGAGGGCGGACGGCTGCCTGTTTCGGTTATTGACAAGCCGATTGACTGCCGCATGGTCAGCACAATACGGCATAATCGCGCGAGAGGCTCGCATAATGTTGATCTGATGAGCAATATTGTCAGAGAGCTGCATGAGCTGGGACACTCAGACGCATGGATCTCGAAGCATCTCGGAATGGACAGGGATGAGATTCTGCGCCTGAAGCAGATCACGGGTCTGGCCGCCCTGTTCCGGGAGGTGGATTTTGGGACGGCCTGGCAGGTGTCGGACGACAAAGGAGAAAGCAGGAACAAAAAAGAGGAGCGGACGGAATGAGTCCGGGGCTCCTCTTTTTCATTGCGGGTGTCAGGCAAGGGTTCCTGCGCTGCCAGCTTTTCTTTGGCTTTCTTCCGGCTTCTGGTAATGCCGACGGGAAAGATATCTCCTTCCTTGAGCAGAATCAGAGGCTTGATTCCAAGCGTATCTGCTGCCAGTCCGGCAAGCCTGCCGATCCGTCCGCCTTTCCGGAGATAATCCATGCTGCCGATTGTAAAGAAGATTCTGCCCGTTTCCTTGATCCGCTCTACGCAGGTAATACATTCCTCATAGGATGCGCCAGAATCTCTGAAGGAGGCGGCCTCCAGGACCAGAAGTCCCTGCAGCACCGTGTTCATAGCGGCGTCGGTAACGTGAATCTGACAGTCCGGATAAGTCTCTGAGAGTATATCCGCGGCGCTTTTTGCAGATTCCCAGGATCCGCTGAATTTGGTACTGATACAGATGCACAGGATTGGAATGCCCTGACTGACATAGGGTGTAAAGGCATTGATGTAGTCCTGCACGGACGGCAGTGATGACTTCGGATAAACGCCGGGACGGTCAATCATCTCCTGATAGAATTCCCGGATATTCACTTCCTCTATCTCTTTCTTATAATGTACGCCGTCAAAAGACACATAAAACGGAACGACATGGATGTTTTTTTGTCTGGCAAGTTCGGGCGGCAAATCGCAGGAGCCGTCGCTGATGATCTGATAGGCCATAAAAAATCCCCCGTAATTAATGATATATAGATGATCTGGTAATCAATACCGTGTTATCTGGTATTGTATCACATTACAGGGGAAAATATAATTAAAAAATTATAAAATTTTATAATAAAAATAATCACAGAGTTCCAGACAAAGGTCATTATGTCCCGCCGCGGAAGCCCTTGCCGATAATTTCGCTGGTATTGGTGATTAAAATAAATGCGGACGGCTGCGTCTGGCGGATGAAGCGGCGAAGCTGAATAGCCTGGTAGCGGTTCATGACCGTTAAGACTACCTGCTTGTCCTTATCCGTGAACGCGCCTTTGCCGTCTAATACCGTGGCGCTGCGGTTCAGTTCCTTTGTGATATATTCGCAGATCGGATGCGGATCTTCACAGATAACGGTAAAATACTTACACAGGTTCAGACTTTCAATTACATTATCTACAACCAGTGATTTCAGAACCAGACCAAGAAGTGAGAGAAGTCCGGTTGCCATGCCAAACACGAGGAATGCGGCAAGCGTCAGCAAAAGGTCGGAATACAAAAGAGCCTGTCCTGTGTTGGTATTGGTAAATTTCTTCAAGATCATGGCAACAATGTCGGTTCCTCCTGTGGAAGCATCCAGATTGAACAGGATGGCGGAGCCTACAGCGGGGAGAGCCACGGCATAAGCGAGCTCAAGTATGGGCTGGCTGGTAAACGGCTGATCCATGGGGTATATCCGTTCAAGCACTGCGAGAGCGGCAGACAGCAGAATGCTTCCGTAGGCTGTCTTCGCGCCGAAGTCCTTGCCAAGGATCAGAAATCCGATGATCAGCAGGGCGATATTTAGAACCGTAACAATAGTACTGGAACTGACAGCGCCGCCTGTAAGGCTGGTGAGAAGCACAGCAAGACCGGTCACTCCTCCGATGGAAAAATTATTGGGAAATTTAAAAAAGTAGGTGCCGAATACAACCAGCAGCACGCCGAAGGTAATAATTAAATATTCTTTAACAATTTTACCCATGATAACATCCTCCTTCTTTGTTCGTATATACATTATAACGAATATGAGATAAATTAACAACATATATTTGTTAAAATTGCAGGGTTTTTGCGTTATTTTTTCGGGTTTTCATGATAGGATTGCATTTAACGGCAAAATCGTATATAATAAAAACACCGGAAATATGGATCAATTATTATACAACAGGAGGTTATGTATGAGGATTATTGAGGTGAACAGCTACGAGGATTTGAGCAGGAAAGCGGCCGCTATCATTGCCGCGCAGGTGATTGGCAAGCCGGACAGCGTGCTGGGACTGGCGACAGGATCGACGCCGATTGGAACCTATCGGTATCTGACGGAATGGTATAAGAAAGGAGATCTGGATTTTGAGAAGGTCAGATCCGTTAATCTGGATGAATATGCGGGCTTGGGAGGAGACAACGACCAGAGCTATCGTTATTTTATGAATCATAACCTGTTCAATCATATCAATATCCATATGGAGAATACGAATGTTCCGAACGGAAGGGCCGAGGATCTTCAGGCGGAGGGAAGCAGATATGATGCGCTGATTGCCGCTCTTGGCGGAATTGATCTTCAGCTTCTTGGAATCGGCCACAACGGTCATATCGGATTTAATGAACCCTGCGATGAGTTCGTGGTGGGGACGCATGTTGTTGATCTGGGAGAGTCTACCATTAACGCGAACGCCAGATTCTTCGCGGCGGCTGAGGATGTCCCGAGACAGGCGATTACAATGGGAATCGGAGCGATTATGCAGGCAAAGAAGGTTCTGTTAATTGCGAACGGGCCGGACAAGAAGGAGATTGTAGAGAAGGCGGTATTCGGGCCGGTAACGCCGAAGGTTCCGGCATCCGTACTGAGGCTGCATCCGGACTGCACCGTAATCTGCTGCTTTCAGAAGGCATAAGGGGGAGATAAGAACGGTATGCTGATCAAGAACGGAGAATTATTTGTAGACGGAGCGTTCAGAAAGCTCGATATGAGAGTGGAGAACGGGTATATCAGCGCTATCGGAGAGTGTATGCCCGCGCCGGACGAGAAGATTGTGGATGCTTCAGGGAAGCTTGTTCTGCCCGGCCTGGTAGAGATTCATTCTCACGGCTGTGTCGGCTATGATTTCTCGAATGCGGATGAAGAGGGCGTGAAGCAGATGTGCTCCTGGTATGCCGCGAAGGGAGTCACGACCGTACTGGCGACTACGATGACCAATGAATATGAGAGCTATAAAAAGGCGGTCAGAACCATAGCGCAGGTAAGAAAGCAGGATTACAGAGGAAGTCGTATCGCGGGCATTAATATGGAAGGTCCGTTTCTTGGAGAGGATAAAAAGGGCGCGCATGATCCGAAGTATCTGATGGGAATCTCTGAAGAGGTCTTCGAAGAGCTGGACGGCCTGGCGGATCACTGCATCCGTCTGGTTGATCTGGATCCGAAGCTGCCCGGCGCTCTGCCCTTCATAGAGAAGTACAGCAAGACAAAGACCATCTCCATCGCGCATACAAGCTGTGATTATGAGCTGGCCCGGGAGGCGGTCCGCGCCGGAGCGAAGCATGTGACCCATCTGTTCAATGCAATGGACGGGCTTCATCACAGGAAGCCCGGCATCGTCGGAGCCGTTATGGACGAGGATGTCTATGCGGAGCTGATCTGTGACGGAATTCATATTCATCCGGCCGTAATCCGGCTGATGTTCGCGGCAGTCCCCGAGAAGATGGTTCTGATTTCGGATTCCATGTGCGCTGCGGGACTTCCGGACGGAGAGTATGAACTGGGCGGACTGAAGGTATATGTGAAGGACAGGAAGGCGGCTCAGGCGGACGGGACGATCGCGGGATCTACCACGAATGTCTGGGAGGCAATGCAGAACGTGATCCGTTTCGGCGTAAGCAGGGAGAAAGCAATCTTGAGCGCTACGCTGTATCCTGCAAAGTCTGTCGGAATCGAGAAGGAAGCCGGCGTGCTTGCCGCAGGGCGCGCGGCGGATTTCTGTATCGCAAATCAGGATCTGTCGCTGGAAGCGGTGTATCTGTCCGGAATCCTCCATATATAATATGGAATGAGTCCGCGTATTATGTAAGAAGCGCTATACCTTAGAGGTGTTGCGCGGTCATTGATAAAAGGGACGCTAGAGGGCTTTCGATCATTCGACAGCCCTTTAGCGTCCTTATTTTCTGTCAGCGGTTCATCTCGCTTTGTTCTCCCGTATTCTTATGTGCCGCGATGATGCGATCCAGCTCCGCAAGATCCGTACAGGGCAGATCTCCCGGGACGGTATTTTTGATTGCGCTGGCCGCGTTGCCGTATTCAAGAGCGCGTCCGCAGTCCTGATGGGCGAGAAGGCCGTAGAGAACGCCGGACACATAAGCGTCGCCGCTTCCGATTCGATCCACTACATCAATATTCTCATACGGGGCTTCCTGATAGAACAGATCCTCCTTCGCACTGTAAATCGTTGAACCGAAGGTGTGTTTCTTCGGGCTGATGACTTTGCGATCCGTAGAAGCAACGATGGAGATCGGATACTCCTGAGTATATGACTTCATAATCTCCCGCACGGTTCCCTTTTTACCGAACGTGCGTCTGGAAGTCTCTTCGGATACAAAGAGAATATCCACAAAGGGAAGAATCTGTGTGATACACTGTCTGGCGGCAGCTTCATCCCAGAGGTTGGCGCGGAAATTTACGTCAAAGGAGATCAGAGCGCCTGCATCCCGGAAGCGGCGGATGCATTGTGTTGTAACTTCGCGGCATTGCGAAGAGAGCGCCAGACTGATTCCGCATGTATGAAACATGCGGGCAGACGAGAAGGTATTCTCCGGTATCTCGCTTATGCGGATGGTATTGATGGAGGAATGCCGTCTGTCATAGATGACGCTTGACTTCCTGGGATACGCCCCGTTCTCATAGAAATAAATTCCAAGCCTGGCATCCGGCGAATCATCATAGATCAGGCAGTCGTCGCTGACGCCGAGAAAACGGATATGATTCTTAATATAGGTGCCGATATCGCTCTTCGGTACCTTGGATATGATTCCCGAACGAAGCCCCATCAAAGAGATGCCGGATACGACATTCAGCTCCGCGCCGCCCGCGCATTTTTCAAATACGCTTCCACGGACAATTCTTTCATTAACGGGCGAAGAAAGTCTTAACAGAATCTCGCCGAGAGCCAGGATA
This sequence comes from Candidatus Caccomorpha excrementavium, assembly GCA_018714285.1. Lineage (GTDB taxonomy): Bacteria > Bacillota > Clostridia > Lachnospirales > Lachnospiraceae > Caccomorpha > Caccomorpha excrementavium. The sequence continues at coordinate 10,038 of DVNP01000073.1, forward strand.
TCAAATGCTTTGGATTCCATCTTTTTTTCCATGTTTTCCTTTTTTCTC
>DVNP01000074.1 GCA_018714285.1 Candidatus Caccomorpha excrementavium
CAGTGCCCAAGATGGATGTTACGGTTCCTCAGTTCCACGTCAAGCGTATCGGAGGACAGGAAGAAGAGGGACAGGATGAGGAGCTTTACGAGGAAGAATACGCGGAGGATGAAGCCTACGAGGATAACGGGGAGTATGGTCCGGAGACGGAATACGAGGAGGAATATTCGGAGGATCCAGGACAAAGATAACGGAATCTGTCGTGTGCCGGCATCGCTTCGGGGGAAGCTTGAAAGAGGGAAGCGAAGATTATGGAGAATATTGTTGAATTTATTAACGAATACGGAAGATATCTGGTGCCGACGAGGCTGCAGGTCGGGGATATTATTGAGATTCTTCTGATTACATTTCTGATATACCATATTATTATCTGGGTGAAGCAGACCCGGGCATGGGTGCTAGTGAAGGGACTGGCCGTGCTGCTTGTATTCTGGGCGGTTGCTTCTATCCTGAATCTCAGGGTTATCCTGTGGATATTCCTGAACAGTATCGGAGTCGGTATTACCGCGCTGCTGATTCTCTTCCAGCCGGAGCTGCGCAAGGCGCTGGAGCAGATCGGGCAGAAGAATATTGTCAGCTCCATCCTGCCGTTCGGAGAGGGGAAGGAGGGGCCGGAGCGATTCTCGGACAAGACCATCAACGAGCTGATCCGGGGAACCTATGAGCTGGCGAGGGCCAAGACCGGAGCGCTGATGGTTATTGAGATGGAAGTGAATCTGGCGGAATATGAGCGTACCGGAATTGAGATCGGGGCGGTTGTTACCAGCCAGCTCTTAATTAATATTTTTGAGCATAATACGCCGCTGCATGACGGGGCAGTCATTATACGGGGCGATCAGATCACGGCCGCGACATGCTATCTGCCGCTGTCCGATAATATGGGTCTGAGCAAGGAGCTTGGAACCAGGCACAGGGCGGGGGTCGGAATCAGCGAGGTGACGGACAGCTTTACCATCATTGTGTCCGAAGAGACCGGGAAGGTATCGATTGCCAGAGAGGGGCAGATTACCCGGAATGTGGACGGCGATTACCTGAGGGCCAAGCTGCTCGAGATTCAGAAAAAGAAGACGATTGCGGAACCTAAGAAAATGAGATTCTGGAGGGGGAAGAGCAGGGATGAAAAAAAAGCTGATTAAGAACCTGGAAATCAAGATTTTATCTCTCGTTCTTGCCGTATTACTATGGGCGCTTGTTATGAATATCAGTGATCCGGAGGAATCCAGGACAATCGAGGATCTTCCGGTTACGGTCATTAATGAGGATGCGATTGCGGAAGCGGACAAGGTATACACGATTGTATCGGGCGATACGGTGGATATTACGATCAGAGGACCTCAGTCGGTTGTCAGGAGCGTATCCGCTTCCGATTTCACGGCGATAGCGGATTTGTCGAAGACTTCCGTGGTCGGAGCCGTTATTATCGACGTGAGGGTGTCCGCGCAGTATGAGGATGATCTGACCATAACAACAGGAAGGCGGAACGACGCGGTTATGATTATATCCCTGGAGGATAAGAAGACGGAGTCGTTCCGGGTGAATGTCCGGATACAGGATGAAGTGCTTGAGAATTATTATGTTATGACGGATGAGACGAGATCAACGCCGAACCTGGTTGAGGTTACGGGAGCGGTATCCAAGGTAGATGATATCATGGAGGTTGTGGCGGAGGTCTCCGTACAGTGGAGAAGCGCTTCCTTCACAACTCAGACAACATTGAAGGCTTACAATTCCTATGGATATGAAGTGGACGGACTGGAATTCGATACCGAAGAGGTTGAGGTTGCGGTGAGTATTGTTCCTACCAAGGAGGTTGAGGTTGAAGTTGTTCCGGAAGGAATTGCATATTATGGCTATACAACGGAGAGGATAGAGAATGATCCCAAGGTCATCACGATTGCGGGAGAGCAGGAGGCTCTGGATAAATATGCGATATTCCGGCCGTCCTTTAATATTTCCGGCTGGCAGGACGAGAACGGAGACGGGATTATGCAGGGCGAGATTGATCTCCAGGAGATATACGGAGATCAGATGGAAGAGGACGGGGTTGTATTCGTGAATGAGGATACGAAGGTTGCGGTCCGCGTTACCTTCCAGAAGGAGGGCAGGCAGAGGATTCTGCTGCGGGCGCAGGATATTGAGGTGCGCGATCTTCCCGATAATGTGGAGGGTGTCGTAAGTATTGACGGCGCATATACGACAACCCTCGAGATTACGGGATATATGGGAGAGGACCGGCTGTCTGCCGCAGATATCCATCCATATGTAGTGCTTGTAGGAAGTACGATCGGCGAAACATATCGCACGGAGGTCAGAATTGATCCGGACATTCCGGGCGTCACCAAGGACGGCTCCTGTATCGTATCCGTTACGCTGGTAGAGAAGCAGTCAGAAGAGTAAGGGGCTGGATATTATGGTAACCGGACATATTACAATTACGAATCCATACGGAATTCATCTCAGACCGGCAGGATTCTTGTGCCGGCTGGCACTGGAGTATGAATCCGCGGTCAGCATGCGCAAGGGAACAACCGTAGTGAATGCAAAAAGCGTCCTGGGAGTTCTGGGCGCCTGTGTCAGATGCGGAGATGAAGTGGAATTCATATGTGAAGGCAGGGATGAGTCGGAAGCGCTGAATGCGATTATGGAAGCCGCGAAGAGCGGATTCGGAGACGGGACGCCGGATCCGGACGGATCCGGCGGTTCACAGGCGGGCTGAACGGCCCGCCGCTTTCCCTGTCTTTTTCTATTTTTAAGTGATTGGAGATTTGCTTGTGCGCAGAGTGTTTGATAATTTTATGAAGTATCGTTTTTTGCTGGTGGAGCTGGTGAAAAAGGATATTAAGCTGAAATATCGGAATTCTTATCTGGGACTTTTGTGGACGCTGTTAGAGCCGCTGCTTACGATGTTCGTTCTGACACTCGTATTCTCGGGACTGCTGGGACGGGGATACAGGCTGTATCCGATTTATATTCTGACAGGGCGTCTTTTATATACGTATTTTTCATCAACGACCAAGTCGGCGCTGAAGTCAATCCGGAGCAACAGCGGTATGATTAAGAAGGTCTATGTGCCGAAATATATGTACCCGGTGTCCTCCGTAATATCGGGTTATATTATTTTTGTGCTGTCTTTGATTGTGCTGGTTGTGGTGGGCGGTATTCTGCGTGTAAAGCCTACGGTTTACCTGTTCCAGGCAGTCGTGCCGCTGGTGCTGCTGTTCTTTATGACGCTTGGCGTAAGTATGATTCTGGCGACGCTGGCGGTCTTTTTCCGGGATCTGGAGTACCTCTGGTCGATTGCGCTGATGCTGATTATGTATGCTTCCGCGATTTTTTATCATGTGGATGATTTGAATAAGCCGTACATCGAGAGGCTTCTGAAGCTGAATCCGCTGTATGCGCTGATTCTGAATTTTCGGAACACGGTTCTGTACGGTAAGGGGCTTGACAGCGAGGCCCTGCTCGTAGCCGCCGTATTCAGTCTGTTCTCTGTCGTTGCAGGCTGTTATCTTTTTTACAGAAAGCAGGATAATTTTATTCTGCATATTTAGGAGGTTGCTTTGGGAGAATTGGCTTTGAAGGTGGATCAGGTAGGAATTCGATTTAATCTGAGTGAAGAAAAGGTCGATAACCTGAAGGAATATGTGATTAAGCTGATTAAGCATCAGATTCGTTATCAGGAGTTCTGGGCGCTGAAGGATATTTCCTTTGAAGTAAAGAAGGGAGATCGGGTGGGGATCCTCGGTCTTAACGGAGCCGGCAAGAGTACATTGCTGAAGATTATTGCGGGAGTTCTGAAGGCGACGGAAGGAACCGTAACAACATACGGTAAGATTGTGCCGCTTCTGGAGCTGGGGGCCGGCTTTGACAAGCAGTATACGGGAGCGGAGAATATCTATCTGTACGGAGCGGTTCTGGGATATCCGAAGTCTTTTATTAAGGAGCGGTTCGATGAGATTGTCGAGTTCTCGGAGCTGGGACATTTTATCAATGTTCCGATTAAGAATTATTCCTCCGGCATGAAGGCAAGGCTCGGCTTTTCGATTGCCACGATTGTGGAACCGGAGATTCTGATCCTGGACGAGGTGCTCTCGGTCGGAGACGCGAAGTTCCGCAAGAAGAGCGAGAAGCGGATTAAGTCCATGTTCGATAAAGGGGTGACGGTTTTGTTCGTATCCCATTCTCTGCCGCAGGTAAAGTCGCTGTGCAACCGCGCAATCATTCTGGAAAAGGGCAGGCTGGTCG
>DVNP01000075.1 GCA_018714285.1 Candidatus Caccomorpha excrementavium
TTGATTATACTGGCAGCGGCGGGAATCGGAGTGTGTTATTTCAGAATGTTGTCAAGGAATATTACGGCCAGACGGAAGGAGAATCTGAAGTACCTGAAGCTTACGAATCCGGTACGGCAATGGCTGTTAAAGCAGCAGAGGGATATGCGGACCAGAAGAACCCATCATATCTACCGCTGTCCGGAATGCGGGCAGCGAATCCGGATTCCGCGGGGCAAGGGCAGGATATGCATAACCTGTCCGAGGTGTAAGAAGGAATTCACGAAGAGAAGCTGACGGCAAAAGGATATGGAGGAGGACTTAGCAGGCGATGAGTGAAGAACATCATGATAATAATAAAGACGGACAATATGAAGATATCTGTTATATATGCAGAAGGCCGGAGAGCAAGGCGGGCAAAATGATCCGGATGCCGAATCATATCTGCATCTGTCAGGATTGTATGCAGAAGACTTTTGATGCGATTAATCAGAATCCGGGCAGCTACATGGAAATGCTGAATATGAATCCGGCAATGTTTAATTTTCAGATGAATGATATTCCGGACCGGCAGAAGGTTAAGCAGAAGCCCCAGGAGGAGAAGGAGAAAAAGAAGGAGCAGGAGGAGAAGCCTCTGACTCTGAAGGATATTCCTGCGCCGCACCGGATTAAGGCGGAGCTGGACGAGTTCATTATTGGTCAGGATCATGCCAAGAAGGTAGTATCCGTTGCGGTCTACAACCATTACAAGCGGGTTGTAGAGGATGCCATGGACGATATTGAGATTGAGAAATCCAATATGCTTATGATCGGACCTACGGGCAGCGGCAAGACGTACCTGGTCAGGACGCTGGCAAGGCTGCTGAACGTGCCGCTGGCGATTACGGACGCGACCTCTCTGACCGAAGCGGGATATATTGGCGATGATGTGGAGAGCGTTCTCTCCAAGCTTCTGGCCGCAGCGGATAACGATGTGGAGAAGGCGCAGAGAGGAATCGTATTTATTGACGAGATCGACAAGATTGCGAAAAAGCGGAATACAAACAGTCGTGACGTAAGCGGAGAATCCGTACAGCAGGGGCTTCTAAAGCTGCTGGAGGGCAGTGAGGTGGAGGTTCCGGTCGGAGCGACGAGCAAGAATGCCATGGTTCCGATGGTTACGATTAACACAAGGAATATCCTGTTTATCTGCGGCGGCGCATTTCCTGAGCTGGAGAATGTGATTAAGGCAAGGCTGAATAAGAAGTCATCGATTGGGTTTGAAGCGGACCTGAAGGATAAATATGACAGGGATTCGAATATTCTCAGGCAGGTGACGCTTGATGATCTCAGAGAATTCGGAATGATTCCGGAGTTTCTCGGAAGGCTTCCGGTTATTTTTACCCTGGACGGGCTGACGAAGGAGATGCTCGTCAAGATTCTGAAGGAGCCGAAGAACGCGATATTAAAGCAGTATCAGAAGCTGCTGGCGCTTGACGGAGTGGATCTGGTTTTTGATGAGGACGCTCTGGAGGCGATTGCCCAGAAGGCTCTTGAGAAACGGACCGGAGCAAGGGCGCTCCGTTCGATTATTGAGGAATTTATGCTGGATATTATGTATGAGATTCCCAGAGACGAGACGATCGGCAGAGTGACGATAACCAGGGATTATATAGAGAAAAAAGGCGTTCCAAGAATTGAACTGCGCACAGGCACATCTCTGCGTCCGGCAATCCCGGATAAGAAAGAATAAACAGGCGGACACTCAGAGCACGCCGGAGATACCGCAAAAGGGCATCTCCGGTGATTTGTAATAAGGATTCTTATCAGATACGCAAAAGCTTTCCAAGTACATATTCATAGAGCTCCGAGCTGGCATCCTTCCAGTTGCGGCATATGATTTCTGCTTCCTCCTTCGAGGGAACCGACAGATTCAGCTCGAAAATGGCGCTTTCCCCTTCGATTACCCGAAGTCTTGTTATGAACTCACCCTTCTTTCCTTCGAAATATTCAGAAGGAAGAGAAACCTCTTCACGGAGAGTATATTCCTTCTCAAGCAGATATTCATCGATTTCCTTCCGGATGGCAGGAGAAATGGCGGTCAGGAAGAAGGAGAGCGTTTCCCTGCCGGAATCCGTTATCTTATAGAGAGTATCGTTGCGCACCGTATCCATGCGGATATAGGCATCCTCCACCAGATCGGAGAGGGACTGCTGGATGTTGAAATAATTGGCGTATTCCCTGTCCAGAATCAGATCCGTCAGCTGGCTGTTGGTCAACGGAAAATTCACATGATTCAGGATATACAGGATGATTAGCTTGTTAAGCATAAGGGATTCCGGCTGCATATAATTCCTCCGTTCCTGTTGTAATGTTGTGGTTCCGCTTCGGATCCGGCTGCAGGCACCGTCCCTGCCAGGTATCGCGAAGCTTCAGCTGCCTGCCGATTTCGCCGAGAACTCTCCGCTTGTTGCGGCTCCAGTCAGGGGCAATTAAAAGATTGCCCGGTCCGTCGCCTGTAAGCCGGTGAATAACGATATCGGGCCGCAAATGTTCCAGGCAGCGGATGACTGCGTCAACATATGCGTCCCTTTCAAGCAGGGAAAAGCGTCGGCTGCCTGTCTTTAAGCTCTCATAATATACGGACTCCAGTCCGGTTCCCTTCAGAATGTGAAGGAGCTGCAGCTTGACGCCGGATACCCCCAGCGCGGACAGATAATCTGCGCCGGCCGTCATATCCTCAACCCGTTCATCCGGAAGTCCGAGAATGAGATGGGCGATGATAGGAATCCCGATTCCGGAAAGTCTGGCTGCCGCCTGTGTGAAGCAGGAGAGGGGATAGCCGCGTCCGATCCGTTCTGCGGTGTCGTCCCGGACTGTCTGAAGTCCAAGTTCAATCCAGACGGGCTTTCGGCGGTTCAGCCTGTCAAGAAGCTTAAGAACGTCATTGGGCAGGCAGTCCGGTCTGGTCGCAATGGACAAAACCGCGACATCCGGATCATCAAGAGCTTCATTAAAAATACGCTCCAGATAAGAAACCGGGGCGTAGGTATTCGTATAAGCCTGAAAATAGGCGATGAACCGTCCGGATGGATATTTGGCCGCAATCAGTCTTCTGGCGTTTACCAGCTGTTCCGAAACGGACAGCTGCGCGGATGCGGCGAATTCACCGCTGCCTCCCGCGCTGCAGAAGATACATCCTTTGTCCGAGAGCGTACCGTCGCGGTTCGGACAGGTCATGCCTCCGTTCAGCGCCAGCTTATACAGCCGTTCTCCATAAGTATTCTTCAGATAACGGGAGAGGGAATAATATCGTTCCATACAAGAGTCCTCCTGTGCTGATTCCCAGAGTTCATCATAGACAGCGGTTTGAGTCTGCCTGAACTGTTATCATCATAGCACTTAAAAATCAGAAAGACAAGAGAAAGATCTTTTCAATCGGGGAGAAACGGTGTATAATAGACGCAGAGGAAGAACAGTCCGATGGCAGGAAGGGATTCGATTCCCATTCTTACTATGTACATCATGGCTATCGCGCAATTTATCTGATTATGATATTTATTCGATTATTTCCGATATTATAATCCTGAAGGAAAGACGAACAGAAAAAGTAAAGGAGTAAAGCATGGCAGCAGAATATGAAAAAATGTCTTTAGCCCAGTTAAAGGAGCTCGCGAAAGAAATGGGCTTAAAGAGAACGACTCAATTAAGAAAGAAAGAATTAATACAGGTATTAATTAAACACAGCGAAGAAAGCTCCGATAATGACGCAGAAAAGGAACCTGTACAGGAGACGCTTCCGCTTGAAGGAGCGCAGGAGCAGGAGGCTTCCGATATCGTGAAGCCAAGGCGCGGTCGTCCGAGAAAGAAGCCGCAGGAAGAGCCTGCCGTTCTGACCGCCAAGACCGGGCAGGACGGCGCCGCATTATCGGAAGCCGGGCAGACAACGAACGGGGAAGCCGGGACGGAGGACGGGCAGTTGACGCTTCCGGAAGAGATGCAGGAGGGGACGGAGTCTGATCAGGAGTCCGACGCCGCCGTTTTTGCCGGAACCAAAGAGGACAAAGAGGAATACGAACCGAAGGCCGGGGAACCGCAGCCGGTATCGGCTCAGGCCGAAGAGCCGCAGGAGGCAGAAGCGGAACCGGCAGAAGCGCCGGAAGCTTCGGAGCAATCAGAAGATTCCGGACAGACGGAAGCTTTTGAACCGGCGGAAGGCCCGGCGCATCCGGGGGAAGCCGTACAGCCGGAAAGTTCCGGAACCGTGCATCCGAATGCGGACAGTCATTCGGAGAGACATTCCGGCTATCATCCGTATCACAGGGAGTCTTCGGAGGAGAAGACATTCCGGCAGGACGGAAAAGGCGAGTATGGCAGGACGGAATATCAGCAGAGGGAGTACAGACAGAGTTACAGGCAGGAGTACTATAAGCGTCCTGACAACCGGTTTGCCGAAAAGAATCCGGTTCCGACAGATATGGCCGAGCTTGACAGCGGCGAAACCAAAGAAGGAATCCTTGAGGTTATGTCGGACGGATACGGATTTATCCGCTGTGATAATTACCTTCCGGGAGAGAATGATGTCTATGTCTCACCCGCTCAGATCCGCAGATTTAACTTAAAGACAGGCGATATCATTGTCGGCAATACCAGAATCCGCAATCAGAATGAGAAGTTCAGCGCGCTGCTGTATGTAAAGAGCGTAAACGGCTTCCATCCGTCCGAGGCGCAGAAGCGCAAGCGTTTTGAGGATCTGACCCCTATCTTTCCCAATGAGAGAATCTTCATGGAAACTCCGGACTGCAGCATTGCAATGCGTATGATTGATATTTTTTCCCCGATTGGCAAAGGGCAGAGAGGAATGATCGTATCTCAGCCCAAAGCAGGCAAGACAACTATACTGAAGCAGATCGCGGCTTCCGTTACCAAAAATTATCCGGACATGAACCTGATTATATTGTTGATTGATGAACGTCCGGAGGAAGTAACGGATATCAGAGAATCTATTGAAGGCAAGAATGTAGAAGTTATTTATTCTACTTTTGATGAACTGCCCGAAAATCACAAGAGAGTATCAGAAATGGTAATTGAACGCGCAAAACGTCTGGTAGAGCATAAAAAGGATGTGGTTATCCTTCTGGACAGTATCACGAGACTGGCAAGAGCGTATAATCTGACCGTTCAGCCAAGCGGCCGCACGTTGTCCGGCGGACTCGATCCTGCGGCGTTGCATATGCCCAAACGCTTCTTCGGCGCTGCCAGAAATATGCGGGAAGGAGGAAGCCTTACCGTATTGGCAACCGCGCTGGTAGATACGGGAAGCCGTATGGACGATGTGGTGTTCGAGGAATTCAAGGGAACCGGCAATATGGAAATCGTACTGGATCGCAGCCTGTCCGAACGGAGAATTTTCCCTGCCATTGATTTGATGAAATCCAGTACAAGACGGGACGATCTGCTTCTGGAGCCGGTCTATTTTGAGAGCGCGAATGTTATGCGAAAGTGGCTGAGCGGACAAAGATCCGAAGATGCCTTAGAGCACATCATCAATATTTTCCAGAAGACGAAGACAAACACGGAATTTATAAAAATGCTTGTGAAAACAAAAATATAGGAAACGTAAATTTAGGTCTTGCAAAGAAGAAAGAGCTATGATATAATGAAAAAGCTGTTTTATGGAGACTCGTGTAATATATTGTAAGGAACAGTGCTTTCGCGTACGGCAGCCAGCCGCGGCGGGAGAATCGAAATAGAATTATGACAAAGAGGTGAAAGAGATGAAAGAGGGAATCCATCCTAAGTATTATCAGGCAAAGGTTGTATGCAACTGCGGTAACGAATTTGTAACAGGTTCCACAAAAGCGGATATCCATGTTGAAGTCTGCTCCAAGTGCCATTCTTTCTATACCGGTCAGCAGAAGACTGCTGCCGCCCGCGGCGCGATTGATAAGTTTAACCGTAAGTATGGTCTTGGCCAGAAGTAAGATTGTCTTTTATACAACATATATGGTTAAAAATCAGGTTGAGGTTGCAGGAATCTCAACCTATTTTTAAATTCGAAGAAATTCTGTTTGCGGAATTACCGGAAAGGATGAAGAATATGAAATCATCAGGAATCGGGGGTCAGGCTGTTATTGAGGGCGTTATGATGAAGAACCGGGAACGGTATGCGGTAGCGGTCCGGACACCGGATCAGAGAATCGAAGTGAAGCAGGACATCTATACGAGCGCTTCCGAAAAAGTAAAGCTGCTGAAGCTGCCGATCTTAAGAGGCGTGCTTGCATTTATTGAGTCGCTGGTGCTGGGAATGAAGACTCTGACCTATTCGGCTGGCTTCTATGAGGAAGAAGAGGAGAAAAAGGAAAAGAAGAATACGGTCAGCAAAGAAAAGAAGGAGAAGCAGGACGGGTTCTTCATGGGAATTACGGTGGCCATTTCCGTTGTGCTTGCGATCGGGATTTTTATTATTCTTCCGTTTTTTATCGCAGGGCTGTTCGGAAGGCTGATTTCCTCCCAGATTGTACTCAGAATTGTAGAGGGCGTCATACGGCTGGTTCTGTTTATCGGATATATTCTTCTTATCTCACAGATGAAGGATATTCAGAGAGTGTTCATGTATCACGGCGCGGAGCATAAGGTGATTAACTGTATTGAGAACGGATATGACCTGACCGTGGAGAATGTCCGGAAGGCATCCAGGGAGCATAAACGGTGCGGCACCAGCTTTATGCTGATTGTTATGCTGATCAGTGCGGTGTTTTTTGTATTTATTAATACGGATGTTATGTGGCTGCGGATCTTGCTGCGTATTCTCCTGATCCCGGTTATTGCAGGGATCTCTTACGAATTCATACGATTTGCGGGCAGGAGCGATTCGAAGGTGATTGCCGTATTAAGCAGGCCGGGGCTCTTAATGCAGGGGCTGACAACCAGGGAGCCGGATGATTCGATGATTGAGGTGGCAATCGCGTCTGTGGAAGCGGTTTTTGACTGGCAGGAATATCTGGCGGACAACGGTGTTAAAAAAAATGCGGGAATTAATAAGAAGAAGCAGGCCAAGGCAAAGCAGGAGGCGGGGAATAATGTTGTGTCATTTCAGGAAGCCGCCGGTGCCAGAAGCAGCCTGACAAAGAAGGATCAGGAGATTGCCGCCGCGCAGGAGGCTGAGGCTGAGGCGGAGGAGAGAAGGAACCGTCAGAAGGCAAAGGTAAGAAGCGGCGCCGTGCTGATGGAAGAGGAGGAAGAAGAGGACGACGAGATTCTGCGCGCGCTGGACAAGTATTTTGTTGATCGTCCCATGAAGGAGAGTCCGCAGGAGGAAAAGGCGGGAAGGAATAAGAAGAAATGACCTTAAGAGAAGCTCTGGCGGCCGGAAGGGAACGTCTGCGGCGCGCTCAGATTGAGGATCGGGATCCGGATGTCTGGTATCTGCTGGAAGAGGCGGCAGGAGTCGGACGCGCCGCGTATTTCATGAATCCGGATCGGGAGATGACGAAGAAAGAAGTATTGCGGTATGAGGAGATGCTTGAGAGGAGAGCGCGGCATGTTCCGCTTCAGTATATACTGGGAAAGCAGGAATTCATGGGACTGGAATTCCTGGTGTCGGACGCGGTTCTGATTCCGAGACAGGATACGGAGATTCTGGTCTGCGAGATCTTAAAGGAATCGAAGGGGTGTTCCGTCCTTGACGTCTGTACCGGATCCGGATGCATTATTATCAGTCTTGTCAGGTTGGGAGGCGTGATGCGGGCCGTTGCCTGTGACATATCGGAGCCCGCGCTGAATCTGGCGAAAGAGAATGCGAAGCGGCTGGGGGCGGAGGTTGAATTCCTGCAGGGGGATCTGATGGAGCCCGTTACGGGGCGGTTTGATATTATTGTATCGAATCCGCCGTATATCGCGTCGGGAGAGATTGAGGGGCTGATGCCGGAGGTAAGGGATTATGAGCCAAGGCTTGCGCTTGACGGAAGCGAAGACGGGCTCGTCTTCTATCGGAGGATTCTTGCGCAGGCAGGGGAGCATTTAAGCGCCCGGGGCCGGATCTGGTTTGAAATCGGTTGTGACCAGGCAGAAGCGGTATCCGGGCTGCTTTTGGAACACGGATACCATGATATCCGTGTGATACAGGATTATTCCGGGCTGGATCGCGTTGTCTGCGGAGCCCGGTCCGAATCAGTGTTGGAGGAAGCATATGTTTGATAAATTGGAAGATTTGCTGATCCGTTATCAGGAGATACAGGATGAACTGAATCAGTCGTCGGTTGTCAGTGATCAGGAGCGGTTTCGCAGACTGATGAAGGAGCAGTCCGAGCTTGGGCCGATTGCGGAGAAGTATCAGGAATATAAAGCAACGAAGAATGCGATTGAGGAGAGCCTGGCGATTCTTGACGAGGAGAACGACGAGGAGATGCGCGAGCTTGCCAAGGAGGAGCTGTCAGACTGCCGGGCAAGGCTGGAAACGATTGAAGGGGAGCTGAAGCTTCTGCTGCTTCCCAAAGATCCTAATGACGAGAAGAATGTAATCGTGGAGATCCGCGCCGGAGCCGGCGGAGATGAAGCCGCTCTGTTCGCTGCGGAGCTGTTCCGCATGTATTCCAAGTATGCGGAGACGAACCGTTGGAAGATTGATATGATGAATCTGAATGAGAACGGACTGGGAGGATTTAAAGAAGTTATCTTCATGATAGAGGGACGCGGAGCATATTCCCGGCTCAAATATGAAAGCGGGGTACACCGGGTGCAGAGAATTCCGGTAACGGAATCCGGCGGAAGAATTCATACCTCAACGGCTACGGTTGCGATTATGCCGGAGGCGGAGGAGGTTGACGTTAAGCTGGATCTGAACGATTGTAAGTTCGATGTGTTCCGGGCGTCCGGCAACGGCGGCCAGTGTGTCAATACGACGGATTCCGCGGTGCGGCTGACCCATATACCGACCGGTATCGTGATCTCCTGCCAGGACGAGAAGTCCCAGCTGAAGAACCGTGACAAAGCGTTAAAGGTACTCCGTTCCAGACTGTACGAGATGGAGCTTGAGAAGGCGCACGACGCGGAGGCAGCGGCAAGGAAGAGCCAGGTAGGAACCGGAGACCGTTCGGAGAAGATCCGTACCTACAATTTTCCGCAGGGACGCGTGACCGATCACAGGATTAAGCTGACCACTCACCGGATTGATGAGGTGATGGGTGGTGATCTGAACGAGATTATCGACAGTCTGATCGCTGCGGATCAGGCGGCGAAGCTGACGAAAATGAACGAGGATACATCAGTTTCAGCATAATGACAAAGCAGGCGCTGCCGTACGGGCCTTTCGTGGGGGGAATACGGCGGCGCGGAAACGGGGATAAACATGATCAGCAGCAGTGCAAATGCGCAGATAAAGCATCTTGAAAAGCTGATGAAAAGCAGCAGGGAGCGCGCAAAAGAGGGACTTTATGTCTGCGAGGGCATTAAAATGTTCCTGGAGGTTCTGGAACAGCCGGACGCTCTGGTGAAAGCTTATGTCTCGGAAAGCTTTCTGAGGCAGGAGGTATTTCAGAAGAAGATACAAGGCAGATTGACCGTGCCGTGGGAGACGGTATCGGATTCGGTGTTTGACCGGGCGGCGGATACCGTCACGCCGCAGGGGATCCTGGGGCTGGTAAGGCAGCCGGAATATGACCTTAAGAGGATTCTTGCAGCCGGGGACAGGAATCTTCTTATGCTGGAGGATCTGAGGGATCCGGGCAATCTCGGCACGATTGTGAGGACGGCCGAGGCGGCGGGGATCGGCGGAATTATTCTGAGCAAAGGTTCGGCTGATATCTTCAGTCCGAAGGTAATCCGCGCGACGATGGGAGCAATCTACCGGATTCCGTTCGTATATGCCGAAGACTTTCAGGAAGTTCTGTCCATACTTGCCGGGAAGGGGATTACCGTGTATGCCGCTCACCTTGCTGGCAGCGTATGGTATGACGAGGCGGATTATACGAAACGGTGCGCGATTCTCATCGGAAATGAGGCGAACGGCCTGAGCGAGGCCTCGGCCTCTCTTGCCGGCTGCCGGATCCGGATTCCGATGGAGGGGCGGACGGAATCGCTGAATGCGGCGGTTGCCGCCGCAGTCCTGATGTATGAGGCATTCCGGCAGAGAAGGAAGGGTCCTGTCGGGGAATCGTAGGACAGGCTTCGTCCCTGCATGAGAAAAAGCCGGAAAATATGAAGAAATACGGCAATAAAAGATGGATTAATTTTATAATAATATCATATATCAACGCTTCCTGTCGATCGAAACAGGAAGCGTTTCTCTTTTCAAATGATTTTCCGTATTGTATAATAGCTGTAAATTATTGGAAAGAGAGGAATATTACAGCATGGCGAAGGAGTTATTTGAGAAGGGGCTGTTCCTGTACATAACGGCGGGATTTGCCGGTATTGGGATCTTGCTGCGCCTGATACTGGCAATGGTATACCGAAGACTTCTGACGGCCTCCGAGCATATGGGGCAGACTAAGAATAAGTGGGCAAAGCAGCTAAGGCAGCGGTTTGAAACCTGTTATCAGCTTCGGATTGGTGTTAAGAATGTGGATATTTTTGTGGATAAGTATGTGTATAAGCAAAGATTCTGCAAGGTTTTGTTATCCACATGGGAGTTGATAAGCGGACAAATGAAATATCTGTGCCTGATAACAGCGTCAATCGGAGGCATTGTCGGATTGGTGACGGATTGTGGAAGAAACGAGATCTTATACACAGTCGGTTCCGGACTCTGGCTGGCTGCGCTGTTGATGATTGTGGATAATTTGAGCGGACTGCCTGCTAAGAAGGAGCTTCTGAAGGTGAATCTGAAGGATTACCTTGAAAATTTTCTGAAGGTGCGGTTTGAGAATCCTAAGGAGTATGAGGCGCTTCAGAAGGAATATGCGGGTCCGGCCGAGAAGGAGGCAGGACACAAAGAATCCAGGCAGCTTGCCCGCTTTGCGCGCAGACAGAAGAAACTTGAGAGAAGGCAGGCAAAACTGAACGGACGGGAACAGAGGAAAAAGGAGGAAGAGGCAAGAATGCTTGCCGAAATAGAGGCGAAGAAGCAAAGGCAGGAGAAGAAGAAAGCGGAGGCAATGGAACGAAGAAGACAGCAGCTGCTTATGATGGAGGTGACACAGGACAGTAAATCCCCGGCGGAGCAGAACGTGAGAGGTCCAGTTGATTTCGCGAAGGCTGCGGCGGAGAAGACGGAGAGCGGAAAGCAGGCATTCGCTTCGGAACATGAGGAGAAGGCGGGTACAAAGGACGACGGCGTCGTTACGCTGACTGCGGCAGCCAGGGAGGAGGACAGGCTGATAGCAGATGTGTTAAAAGAATTCCTTTCATAGCCTACTTTAATATTGAATTCGCGGACATGATTTGTTACAATCAATATAAATAAAACTATCAGCAAAGGAGTATAACAATCATGGACAGGGTATCATTGGATTATTCGGCAGCTTCCGGATTCATTAGAAAGGAAGAAATCGCCTATATGGCGAAGGCGGCAGAGCTCGCAAAGTCGGAGCTTACTTCAAGAGAGGGCGCGGGCAGCGATTTTCTTGGATGGATTGATCTGCCGGTGAATTATGACAGGGAAGAGTTCGCGCGGATCAAGGAGGCGGCTGCCAGGATTCAGTCGGATTCCGAGGTGCTGATTGTAATCGGAATCGGAGGCTCCTATCTGGGCGCAAGGGCGGCAATCGAGTGTCTCAGACACAGCTTCTATAACAGCGTGTCTCCGGCCGTCCGTAAGACTCCCGAGATTTATTTCGCGGGCAATAATATCAGCAGCCGGTATATTACGCACCTGCTTGAGGTGATTGGCGACAGGGATTTTTCGATTAACGTAATTTCCAAGTCCGGTACAACGACAGAGCCTGCAATCGCGTTCCGTATCTTCAAGAAGAAGCTGATTGAGAAGTACGGAAGGGAAGAGGCGGCGAAGAGAATCTATGCCACGACGGACAAGGCAAGAGGAGCGTTAAAGAAGCTTGCGACAGAAGAGGGCTATGAGAGCTTTGTCGTTCCGGATGATGTTGGAGGACGCTATTCCGTTCTTACGGCTGTCGGACTGCTTCCGATCGCGGTAAGCGGCGCGGATATTGACAAGCTTATGGAAGGCGCGGCAAGCATGAGGGAATACTGCTTAAACAGCGCGTATGAGGAGAACGACGCGGTGAAGTATGCGGCCGTGCGCAATATTCTGCTCAGAAAGGGCAAGGGAATCGAGATTCTGTGCAATTATGAGCCGTCCCTGCATTATGTGTCCGAATGGTGGAAGCAGCTCTACGGCGAGAGCGAAGGCAAGGATCAGAAGGGAATCTTCCCGGCCTCCGTAGATTTGACGACTGACCTTCATTCCATGGGACAGTTCATTCAGGACGGACAGAGAGCGATGTTCGAGACGGTGCTGAATGTGGAAGCTTCTTCCTGCGAGGTTGTAATGGAGGAGGAAGAGGTTGATCTGGACGGGCTGAACTATCTGGCCAGCAGGGATGTTGATTTCATTAACAAGAGCGCGATGAAGGGAACGCTCCTGGCGCATACGGACGGACAGGTTCCTAACCTGATGATTCATATTCCGGAGCAGAACGAGTACTATCTGGGACAGCTGTTCTATTTCTTTGAATTTGCCTGCGGCGTGAGCGGTTATCTCCTTGGAGTGAATCCGTTTGACCAGCCCGGCGTTGAGAGCTATAAGAAGAATATGTTCGCGCTTCTCGGGAAGCCCGGATATGAGGCGCAGAGGGAAGAGCTGTTAAAGAGACTGTAACGGCAGAATCACGGACGCGTGATTTGCCGCGGGAAGCCAAAAGCACTATCAG
>DVNP01000076.1 GCA_018714285.1 Candidatus Caccomorpha excrementavium
GATGATCCGGAAGGGATGCACGAGAAGGCAAGAGCAATGGCGGATCATGCAATAGAAAGGAACCGGCGTCTGGCAGAGGCGGGCTTTGACTGCTTTATTCTGTGCTCGGATTATTGCTTTAATAACGGGCCGTTTCTGTCGCCGGCCATGTTTCGCGAATTCGTGCAGCCCTATCTGTATGACATCATCGATAATATACGCAAGGACGGCGCCTTTGCGATCAAGCATACGGACGGCAATATCATGCCGATTCTGGATCAGCTTGTTGAGTGCAGGCCTCATGCGATTCATTCGCTGGATCCGATGGCGGGGGTCGATATCCGTGAGGTGAAGCGGCTGGTGGGTGACAAGGTCTGCCTGTGCGGCAATGTTCACTGCGCCGCCCTTCAGACAGGGACAAGAGAGGACGTAATCAGGAGCGCCGAATACTGCCTGACATACGGGAAGCCGGGAGGAGGCTATATCTATTGTACAAGCAATGTTCCGTTCCGGGGCATGCCGGCGGATCGCTATGATCTTGTGCTTGAGATTTGGAAGAAAATGAGAGATTACTAGAATCCGGGATAAAAAGGTTGTCCCTCCTGTTGATTGATGGTACAATATAACCGGAACACGAAGGTTTTCTGGACAGGAGGGAAGATTTGAAAGAGGACAGGATAGAGGAGAGAGTCTTGGAGGAGGAACGGGCGGCAGTTAAGGAGCTGGTTCCGCTCGACGTGATAGAAGGATTTCAGGTAAGACCGGGATTCTACCGTGATTATGGGGCAGTGGCAATCCCGGGAGGCGTCAGCTTTACCGTACATTCCAATCAGGCGGTTTCGGTAGAGCTGCTGCTCTTTCATCGAATGGAGAAGGAGCCTTACGCGGTGCTGAAGTTCCCGGAGAAGTATCGGATCGGCAATGTATATTCCATGATTGTATTCGGTCTGGATATTACAAGCTTCGAGTATGCATACCGGGTTGATGGGCCGTACCGTCCCGAAGAGGGACTGATATTCGATTCTTCCCGGTATCTGCTTGATCCTTATGCCCGGGCGGTTACCGGACAGAGCAGATGGGGAGAGAGGCCGGCCGGCGGATATCAGTACCGCGCCAGGGTTGTTGTGGATGATTTTGACTGGGGAGATATGAAGCAGCTGCTGATTCCGATGGAGGATCTGATTATTTATGAGCTGCATGTAAGAGGCTTTACCCGCCATGAATCATCCGGAGTATGCTGTCCGGGAACATTTGAGGGCCTTAAGGAAAAGATCCCCTATCTGAAGGAGCTGGGAATTAACGCCGTGGAGCTGATGCCGATTTTTGAATTCGATGAGATGCGGGATGACAGGGTTGTGAACGGAGAACGTCTCCTGGACTATTGGGGATACAATCCGGTCTGCTTTTTCGCGCCGAATACCAGCTATACGGCTGCGATCGAGTATAACAGAGAGGGGACGGAGTTAAAGTCCCTGATCCGCAGGATGCATGAGAACGGAATTGAAGTTATTCTCGATGTGGTATTTAATCACACGGCAGAAGGCAATGAACAGGGAAATTTTTTCTCGTTTAAGGGGTTTGACAACAATATTTATTATATGCTGACGCCGGACGGCAAATATTATAATTTCAGCGGATGCGGCAATACGCTGAACTGCAATCATCCGATTGTGCAGCAGATGATACTGGAATGTCTGAGATACTGGGTAATCGAATATCGTGTGAATGGCTTCCGTTTCGATTTGGCCTCCATACTCGGAAGGAATGAGGATGGATCTCCGATGAGCAAGCCGCCGCTTCTGCAAAGCCTTGCGTTTGATCCGGTTCTTGGAAGGGTCAAGCTGATTGCGGAGGCATGGGATGCCGGCGGACTGTATCAGGTCGGCAGCTTTCCCGCATGGAGCCGCTGGGCGGAGTGGAACGGCAAGTACCGGGATGATTTGAGATGCTTCCTGAAGGGAGACGCGGGGTTCGCGGATGCGGCGGCGAAGCGGATTACGGGATCCATCGATCTCTATGATCCGGAACAGAGGGGCGAAGGAGCATCCGTGAACTTTATTACTTGCCATGACGGTTTTACTCTGTATGATTTATATTCCTATAATCAGAAGCATAACGAAAAGAACGGCTGGAACAATACGGACGGCGAGAGCCATAATAACAGCTGGAATTGCGGAACAGAAGGAGAGACGGAGGATAAGGAGACAGAGAGGCTCCGGCGTAAGCTGATTAAAAATGCCTGCGCGATTCTTTTATGCAGCAGAGGAACGCCGATGTTCCTGGCAGGGGATGAATTCTGTAATACGCAGTTCGGAAATAATAATCCGTATTGTCAGGATAATCTGATTTCCTGGCTGGACTGGGGCAGGCTGGAAAGGTACGCGGACATTTATGAATTCTTCCGGTTTATGATAGAATTCCGCAAGGAACACGGGGTGCTGAGAAGGAATACGGGGGCGGCCCTGTGCGGATTTCCCTCGGTCAGCAGGCATGGAACCGTGCCGTGGAATGGAACGTATGATTATTATACCAGGGTAATCGGAATCTTGTTCGCGGGAAGAAAAGAGAATCCGGAAGGCGATGATGTGGTCTATCTTGCCGTGAATGCATACTGGGAAACCGTAGAGCTTGAGCTTCCGAAGCTTCCGGGGGTTATGAAATGGAGAATAGCCGTGAATACGGCGGCAGAAGGCAGCGCCTGCTTTACGAAGGACCGGAACCGGCAGATGGTGATAGAAGAGAAGCTTCGACTGGAGCCGAGAAGCGTTGTGATTCTGCTCGCTGAATAAATCGCTTGCGCATTTTCCTGATTTATGATACGATAAGCCACAGCCGCCGCTGTAACGAAACGGAATGAGGCGGCTGCGGCTTATTCTAATGAGAGCGGAAGAATCTATGCGGAAACGGAGAATGATTTATGAAGAAGAGGA
>DVNP01000077.1 GCA_018714285.1 Candidatus Caccomorpha excrementavium
GTTCAGTTAAGATTTTACTTGACAGCTGATAAAAGAATACGTATAATTAGACGTAAAAAAAGGAAGGCTAGAGACAAAAATGAAATTAATGTATGTTAAACCAAAGAGCAAAATAGATACTTTAAGAAAAAAACCGACAGAACGGCGTCCTGAAAACTACATGAGCAGTATGGAGGCAAGAGTGAAGGCGGGACGGGGAGACACGTATCATCTTATGAAGGAAGGGAAGGATACGAAAGCTGTAATCTGATGCTTTCCGGATGTTGCGGTAATCGGACAGGAATTGATTTCTCTTCCTTCCGTAGTCTGTCCGGGACTGTATGCCGTGCCTTGGTAGGGCGGTTATGTGAATGATTGATACATGAATAAGTCACATGTGAATAGGTCACACATGAATCATTCCTGTGTTATTGGAATATGGTTTCTATTGTTATCGGACAGTGGGATGACCGGGATGAACGTTCCGGTCACCCCGCTGTTTTTATATGCTTCGGATGCGGCAGAAGTGCTGTTTTTCAGGGCTTTCGTTTCCCCAAAACCTATGCTAAAATAAAGAAAAACCCTCAGGAGGAATGCAGGATGTCAAATATTCAGTGGAATGCCGGGGATTACCGGAAGAACTTTTCCTTTGTGCCGTCGTACGGCGCATCGGTGATAGAGCTGCTGACAAAACCGGCGGGATCCTTTGTGGTGGATCTGGGCTGCGGCAGCGGCGCCCTGACGGAGAAGCTGGCGCAGAAGGGGTATGAGGTGCTGGGCATTGACGACTCCGACGCCATGCTGGCTCTGGCAAGGCAGGAGTATCCGGCGTTAACGTTCCGGAAGGGGAATGCCGTCCGGTATACGCTGGAGCGGAAGGCGGATGCGATATTCTCCAATGCAGTGCTCCATTGGATCGATGCGGAGGAACAGCAGTCCATGCTGAACAACCTTTTTGAGCAGATTGTGCCGGGCGGGGAATTGGTTTGTGAGATGGGAGGTTACGGCTGCGCCGAACATGTCCACAGTACCCTGGAACAGTGCTTTGCCGGGCGGGGGCTTGTCTACCGCCGGACGTTTTATTTCCCTACAATCGGGCAGTATGCGCCTATGCTGGAGCGGGCCGGCTTTCAGGTGAACTACGCGATACTCTTTGATCGTCCTACTGTCCAGAATGGGGCGGACGGACTGGCTGACTGGATCCGGATGTTTAATATGGAGCCGTTTCGCGGGATTGATGCATCGACGCAGGACGCAATAATCCGGGAAGCGGCTGAACGTCTGCGGGATAAGCTCTGGCAGGACGGCCATTGGATTGTGGATTATGTACGGCTTAGATTCCGCGCGAAGCGTCCGTAAGTCAGAGACGGGAGGGGCGCGGTATGAGAATAATATTATGCAAAACATCGATTCTTGTTCCGCTTACGGTAATTTATCTGCTTTTTCTTAATCCAATCACCTTGGTCATTACAGAATTGGGAATATATTGGGGGTACGGAACGACTACATATCTGTTTATTCTGCTTATAGTTGTGTGGCTGTGCTGTTCCCCGTTTCGGAAAAGCTGCTGTAACGGGAGATGGACGGAAGTGCTGTTCAATCTGATATCAGTGGAATTCCCGGCAATGTTTCTGTTTGCCCAGTGGCATTTTGCGGTCTTTGTAATCCTGTTCCTGGTTCTGGTGTTTGCCGAAATCGGGTTATTCCTTCTTCTGAGAAAGGACGAAGAGAACTGTCGATATACAAGAAAGCGGCGGCGTATGTATCAGAATGCGTTCAGACGGGGATCTGTGTTGATTACGGCTGTGATCTGCGCCGTGCCCTGTTTTCTGGCGCTGTTCGTATACGATATGCGTTCTCCGTCCTATCAGGCAGAGGAGGAAATAAGAGACCGCCTGTTTGCGAACGCTCAGGATGCGGCGGGAGAGGTATCAGACCCTTATCTGGAAAACAGGGATCTGCTGCTGTGTTTTACAGATGACAGATGGGAGAGCTATGATATTGACGAACGGATTACGATTATGCAGGAGCTGGTAGATTTTGAGTCAGAGCGTCTCGGGATTCCTTCGATTCCGGTTGCGGCTGAGTTGCTTGGAAATTATATTCTGGGGCAGTACAGCAATGAGACAAATGAGATGTGGATTGACATTGAGTATCTCTCTGATGCTCCGGTTGAAGAATGTATCCGGACGATCTGTCATGAAGTATATCATTCCTTCCAGTATTATCTGGTGAACAGCATGGACTGGGAGAATGAAGCGCTCCAGAGCGTATATTTTACGGAGCTTCGTTCCTGGAAGGCAAATCAGGAGAACTATCAGAGCGTGGAAGTGTCGGGATATGAGGCTTACGCGGAGCAGGCCCTGGAGGTAACGGCGCGAAGCTATGCCAATCAGGAGGCGGAGCGGATCTTATCGTATATTCCGTGACGGATACTGTCACGGTACAGATATTTTACCGAAAAGAGTAGATTTTTATGCAGGAGACAGCATTTCAATATATGTCAGCCGACGGGCATACCGTTATTCATGCCCTGAAATGGCTTCCCGATCAAAAGAAAAGTCCTGCGGCGGTGATTCAGGTCTGTCACGGCCTGACAGAATACATCGGCAGGTACCGGGAGTTCGCGGATTATTTTACGAAGAAAGGTTACGTGGTTGCCGGAAATGATATTTTAGGACATGGAGAGTCCGTTGATCGGAAGGTTTCGGCATCGGCTGTAGACGAAGTGATTCATATGGAGCGATGGGAGGACGCGGTCAGGGACTGTGAAAGCTTAAGAAGTGCCGTTAAGAAGGAGTATCCGGGGATTCCTTACTATATGCTTGGATTTTCTCTGGGGTCATTTCTGGTACGCGCGCATCAGATACGGTATCCGGGCACTGCGGATGCGGTGATCCTGGCGGGAACCGGTCAGATTCCGGCAGCGCAGCTTTTTGCGGCGGGACTGTTGATTCGTCGGGAGGCGTCGGCGGCCGGATGGGATCGGACGACGAAGAGAATTCACGATTTGTCCTTCGGAAGTTATAACCGGCATTTTGCGCCGAATTACGGGGAGTTTGACTGGCTGTATCTGGATAAGGAATGTCAGAGGGAGTACGCGGCAGATGAACGGACCGGAAAGGATATGTCGTGCGGCTTCTTCTATCAGTTCCTGCAGTGTATGCGGTATACGGGAGAGAAGATCGGAGAGATGAATCCCAGGGTACCGGTGCTGTTGATTTCCGGATCCGAGGATCCGGTCGGAGGGTTTGGAAAGGGAGTCAGAACGGTCTGCAGAAAGCTGAAAAAGGCAGGGGTTCCCGTGCGGATGGAGCTTCTG
>DVNP01000078.1 GCA_018714285.1 Candidatus Caccomorpha excrementavium
TACCGGAAAAGAATTCTGTCGCATAAAGAAAATATTTGTTATGTAAGATGGATACGTTTGTATCATTTACTTTCTGTTCCATCACTGCCTCCGTGCCGTTCTCTAAATGTTCTCAATCTGCCAGTCAATCGGTTCCACACCGTTTTTCTGAAGGAATTCGTTCGTTTTTGAAAACGGCCTGCTTCCGAAGAAGCCTCTGGAGGCCGAAAACGGACTGGGATGCGGCGCCTCGAGCACCAGGTGCTTCGGATTCGTCAGCATCGGCCTCTTCGTCTGCGCCGGACGGCCCCACAGAATGAATACAATCGGTCTGTCCTGCTCATTGACCGCATGGATAACCGCATCGGTAAACTGCTCCCAGCCCTTTCCCTGATGAGAATTGGCAGAATGCGCGCGCACCGTCAGCACCGTGTTCAGCATCAGAACTCCCTGATCCGCCCATTTCTTCAGATAACCGTTGTTCGGAATATAGCAGCCCAGATCATCCTGCAGCTCCTTGTAAATATTCACAAGCGACGGCGGAATCTTAACTCCCGGCTGTACGGAGAAGCACAGCCCGTGCGCCTGACCTGCTCCGTGATAAGGATCCTGCCCGAGAATCACCGCCTTTACCTTGGAAAGCGGCGTAAAATGAAATGCATTAAAGATATCCTCCGAATTCGGATAGATAACATATCTTGAATATTCATCCTTTACAAACTGATACAGCTCTTTATAGTAATCCTTCCTGAACTCACCGCCTATCGCGTCCAGCCAGTCATTTGTAATAGCGCCCATATCTCTTCCTTTCTGTCATAACCTGACACTGACTCCCTTTTCTCTCAAATACTGCTTTACATCCCGAATCTCCAGCTCCCTGTAATGAAACAGCGATGCCGCAAGCGCCGCGTCCGCCTTTCCCTCCGTCAGAGCCTCAAAAAAATGCTCCTTCGTACCGGCGCCTCCGGACGCGATTACTGGTACGGATACATTCTCCGCAACCATCCTTGTCAGCTCCAGATCATAACCGTCCTTCGTACCGTCACAATCCATGCTTGTCAGGAGGATCTCTCCCGCTCCAAGCGAATCTGCCTTCATCGCCCATTCGACCGCGTCGATTCCCATATCAACCCGGCCGCCGTTCTTATAGATATTCCAGCCGCTTCCATCCGCTCTTCTCTTCGCGTCAATCGCCACAACAACGCACTGACGCCCAAACTTATCCGCCGCTTCCGAAATCAGACGGGGATTCAGAATCGCCGCGGTATTCACCGCAACCTTATCCGCTCCCTCCCGCAAAATCAGCCGGAAATCCTCTACGGTCCGGATGCCTCCGCCCACAGTGAACGGAATGAACACCGTCTCCGCCACCCTTCTGACCATATCAGCCTTAATGGCTCTGGCATCTGACGACGCGGTAATATCAAGGAACACAAGCTCGTCTGCTCCCGCCCTGTTATAGGCCGCTCCGACCTCAACCGGATCTCCGGCGTCCCGGAGATTCACAAAATTAATTCCTTTCACAACACGTCCGTTATGTACATCCAGACAGGGGATAATTCTCTTCGTATACATTGCTCGTATTCTCCTTCTGCTATATCGCCGCGAAATTCTTAAGAATCTCAAGGCCGATCTCCCCGCTCTTTTCCGGATGGAACTGACATCCAAACAGGCTGCCCTTCTCAACGGAAGCGTGGATATGAGTGCTGTATTCGGCAGAAGCTGCCACAATGCTCTCATCTTCCGCCTTCAGATAATAAGAATGTACAAAATATACATACGGTTCCCCGGGAAGTCCTTCAAACAGTCTCGCCTTTTGCGTGCCGCTGGGAGTAATCGTAAGGGAATTCCAGCCCATATGCGGTATCTTGAGGCCCGGACAGTCCGGAATCTTAAGAATTCTCCCGGGCAGCAGCGACAGTCCCTTTACTCCCGGACTCTCCTCGCTGTCCTGAAACATCAGCTGCAGCCCCAGGCAGATACCTAAGAACGGGATTCCCTTCTTTGCAATTTCACTGATTGTGTCAATCAGATCATAACCCGCAAGCTTATTCATGGCATCCCCAAACGAACCGACCCCCGGAAGAATCACTTTTTCAGCCGTAATCAGCTCATGCCTCTCCCTTGTGACAACAGCATTCTCGCCAATATAAGCAAGAGCCTTCTCTACACTTTTCAGATTACCGGCATCATAATCTATGATTGCTATCATCTCTTTTCCTCCTGAGCTCTTCGTAATTTGGTATACGCTATCTATCATAGAATAGTTTATTGCAGAATGCAAGTTTTTTTGCTAAAAGACTGTAGGAAAGCATAAAAAAACAAGCACCCTGCGGTACTTGCCTCTTCATTCCTTCTTCTTTTTCATTAAAAATCCACATTGAATAAACTCCATGCCATCCTTCGCAGTCAACCTTTCCAAACCCTTCAGGTCAAGCCCTCGGCCTATTAGTATTCTCTCGCTCCACGCGTTGCCGCGCTTCCACTCAGAACCTATCTACCTTGTCGTCTTCAAGGGGCCTT
>DVNP01000079.1 GCA_018714285.1 Candidatus Caccomorpha excrementavium
TGCTTGGATACGAAGCTGTGGCTGGTTCCGTGGAAGCCGTACCTTCTGATCTTGTACTTATCATAATATTCATACGGAAGCCCGTACAGATACGCGTCCTTCGGCATGGTCTGATGGAACGCGGTATCGAACACAGCTACCATAGGCACGCCGGGCATGATTGCCCTGCATGCATTAATTCCAATCAGATTCGCGGGATTATGTAAGGGCGCCAGCTCATTGCACTCTTCAATTGCCCGGATGACCTCATCCGTTATTACAACGGAGGAAGCAAATTTCTCGCCGCCGTGAACCACTCTGTGTCCGACCGCGCCGATCTCATCAAGGGAATCGATCACTCCGTGATCCTTATCTGTCAGCGCGTCAAGAACCATCTGAATCGCCACCTCATGATTGGGCATGGCATCCTCGATTACTACCTTCTCACCGCCTGCCGGCGTATGATTCAGCCTTCCGTCAATTCCGATTCTCTCACACAGACCGACCGCAAGGGCCTTCTCGGACTTTGAATCAATCAGCTGATATTTTAATGACGAACTTCCGCAGTTAATGACTAATACATTCATATGATATCTCCTTTATTTCTCCAGCCGTTAATTCTGCGCCGCAGCCTGTACCGCGGTAATCGCGATAACGCCTACAATATCCTCTGCCGAGCAGCCTCTTGACAGATCGTTGACCGGCTTTGCGATACCCTGGGTAATCGGGCCGTAGGCCTCTGCCTTCGCAAGTCTCTGGGCAATCTTGTAGCCGATATTTCCGGCGTCCAGATCCGGGAAGATCATAACATTCGCCTTGCCGGCCACCTCACTGCCGGGCGCCTTGGAAGCGCCGACGGACGGGACGACCGCCGCGTCAAACTGCAGCTCTCCGTCAATCTTAATATCCGGATACTGCTCCTTCGCAATCCTTGTCGCCTCCAGCACCTTATCGACGTCCGCGTGCTTCGCGCTGCCCTTGGTCGAGTGGGACAGCATGGCGACATACGGCTCCTTCCCTACAAGGAGCTCAAAGGTCTTGGCCGAGGTTCCCGCGATTGCGGCCAGCTCCTCCGGATTCGGATTCTGAACCAGTCCGGAATCCGCGAAGATAAAGGTACCGTCCGCGCCGTATTCACAGTTCGGGACCACAATCACGAAGAATGCGGATACCAGCTTGGTTCCGGGAGCCGTTTTCAGAATCTGAAGGCACGGCCGCAGAGTATCGGCCGTGGAATGGCATGCGCCCGATACCATACCGTCCGCATCGCCGGCCTTAACCATGACAACGCCGAACGTAAGATAATCCTTCAGCAGGATCTCTCTTGCCTTCTCGGGAGTCATTCCCTTCTTTTCCCTCAGCTTAAAAAGAAGGTCCACATACTCATCAAGCTTGTCCGTCTTAGCCGGATCGATGATCTGTGCGCCCGTAATATCAAGCCCCTCTGAATTCTTCTTCACAACCTCCTCGCTGCCGACAAGAATCAGCTTCGCGTTCCCTTCCTTCAGGGTCTGCGCCGCCGCTTCATAGGTTCTTCTGTCCTCGGTCTCAGGCAGTACAATCGTCTTAATATTCTGTCTTGCCCTTTCCTTAATTGAATCAATGAATCCCACAATCATATCTCCTTTCGTTTTTTAACCTAGAATTATTATAATCCAACCCTTCGCAGGATACAAGAGTTATATTCCGTTTTTTTGTCAAATAAAGAATATAGATTGCTAATGAATTGACCGGATGGTTCCGATATGTTATAGTAAGGACAAAATTTGCACAGGCGGCGGAAGCGGACTTTCCCATATGGTCACACGGCGTCCGGAACGGAGGAAGAATGAAGACAGCAGCTATTATCGCGGAATATAACCCGTTTCATAACGGGCATGCCTATCACATAGAAGAGACCCGAAGACAGACCGGCGCCAATTTCATCATAGCCGCAATGAGCGGCGATTATGTTCAGCGAGGCGCTCCCGCGCTCATTGACAAATATGCCAGAACCAAAATGGCTCTGGCAGGCGGAGCTGATCTTGTAATCGAACTTCCCTGTTCAGTTTCACTTGCGAGCGCGGAGGGCTTCGCGTCCGGCGCCGTATCGCTTCTTACCGCCTTATCCTGCGTGGATGAGCTTTCCTTCGGAAGCGAATGCGGAGATATGGAGCGTCTGTCCCTTTCCGCGTCCCTCCTCGCATCGGAATCGGATACATTCCGGCAGGAGCTCAGAGCCCGTATGAAGGAGGGAATGACTTATCCCGCTGCCAGACAGCTGGCCTTTGCCGCCGCCCATCCGGAACACAGGGAGCTTGCAGAGCTTCTGGCCACGCCGAATAATATTCTGGGAATCGAATACTGCCTGGCCCTACGGTCCCTTCACAGCCCGATCCGTCCGCGGACCATAACCAGAAAAGGCAGCGGATATCATGACAGGACGCTTTTTCATACAGAAGAGGCTTCCTTTAAGGAAGCTTCTTCGGGGACAGGATATCCGTCAGCCAGCGCGATCCGCGCCGCCCTGACCGCGCACCCTCCCGTCTCCGGACATTCAGACAATCCGGAGCTTACGGATATTCTCCAATACGGCATTCCGCCCGCTTGCCGTCCCATCCTCCGTAAAGCTCTCGTGGACGGTATCCTGACTCAGGATGATTATACCCCTTATCTGTATTACCGGCTTGTATATTCGGACGACGCCTTTCTCTCTTCCTTTCCCGATGTCACTCCCGAACTTGCGAACCGGATCCGGATACTGGGCCGGCATATCCGATCGTATTCAGAATTCGCGACAGCCTTAAAGCCCAGACAGTATACCCGGTCCCGCATTGACCTGATTCTGATGCGTCTGATTCTTGACATCCGCCGGACGGATACCGCGGCCTTCTACGCCCGGATCCTCGGCTTTAAAAAAACCGCCGCGCCTCTTTTGAAAGCAATCCGTCAAAACAGCCGGATTCCCGTAATTACCAGACCGGCCCCTGACGAACGGAAGCTTACGGCCGAAGCTCTGGCAGGCTTCCGGGCTGACCTTCGCGCTTCCGAGCTTGCCCGGCATATCCGGGAAGCCTCCTTAGGACGGCATATCCGGAACGAATATACAAGAGGGCTTATCCTGGATCCGGAATAGAACTCCGGATCCGGATAAGCCCTCCCAAGCGTCAGGAAGCCGTTTTGTCCCTTTGTCCGTCCGATTTTATTCGAGGCTTTCCCTTGTAATCTCCTCCATCTGTCCGAGCAGCTCTTCAAACAGCCCGAGCGCCTCCTCAATCGGCTTGGGCGAGCTCATATCGACTCCTGCGGCCTTCAGTACATCAATCGGATCGGCCGAATCTCCGGCGCTTAAGAACTTTCCGATATAATCTCTTACCGCAGGCTCTCCCTCCTTCAGAATCCGCCTGGACAGCGCGATCGCGGCGGAGAAACCGGTCGCATACTGATAGACATAGAACGGCGTATAGAAATGAGGAATTCTTGCCCATTCATAAGCTATCTGAGAATCCGATATCATGTCAGGTCCGAAATATCTTTTGTTCAGATCATAATAGGTATCACAGAGTACCTGCGCAGTCAGCGTCGTTCCCTTCGCCGCCATCTCATGCGTCAGCATCTCGAATTCCGCGAACATGGTCTGGCGGTACAGGGTTCCGCGGAACTTCTCAAGAAAGCTGTTAATCAGATAGGCCCGCTCCTTCCGATCCGAGGATTTGCTTAAGAGATGATTCATCAGCAGCGCCTCGTTGCAGGTAGAGGCAACCTCCGCGACAAAGATCCGGTATCCGGCGTATTCAAACGGCTGGGAAACATTCGAGTAATAGGTGTGCAGCGCATGTCCCATCTCATGGGCCAGTGTGAAGACGTGCTCCAGATCCTCATGATGATTCAGCAGTACATACGGATGCGTTCCGTATGCGCCCCAGGAATAAGCTCCCGTCCTCTTCCCTTTATTCTCGTATACGTCAATCCAGCGGTTCTCAAAGCCCTCCCTCAGATGCGAAAGATATTCCTCTCCAAGCGGCGCAAGCCCCTCAAGCACCATCTTCTTCGCCTCTTCATATGTGATCACGCTTGCGGCATCCGGCACCACCGGCACATAGACATCATACATATGAAGCTCGTCAAGCCCCATCAGTCTCTTTCTCAGGGAAACATAGCGGTGCATCAGATCAAGATGATCATGAACCGTCTCTATCAGGTTCGTATACACGGACACCGGGATATTGCCGCCGTCCAGCGCCATAGCCATGGAGGAAGGGTACCTTCTCATACCCGCAAAAAATGCCTCCTGCCTGACATTCGCCGCATAGACCGCGGCAAGCGTATTGATGTGAGCCGCATAAACCGCGTACAGCTTCTCGAACGCGTCCTTCCTGAGCACCCGATCCTCACTCATCAGATACGGAATGAACATTCCGCTTGTCAGCTGCCGCTCCTCTCCGTCGCTGCCTGCCGCATCCGGGAACACAATATCCGCGTTATTGAATCTGGAATATATTTCGGACGGAGCCTTCGCAAGCTCTCCCGCCTTTGCCAGCACCTCCTCAAGCTCCTTTGTCAGAACATGCTCCTTCCTGCGAAGCATCCGTTCTATCTCAAGCCGGTAAAGCTTAAGTCCCTCTTCCTCCTGGAAGAACTCTTCCAGTCTTTCCTCCGGAATGCTCATAATCTCCGGAGTTATGAACGAAACCGCGCTGTCCGTCTCAACGGCCAGAAGCTGCGCCCTGCTGTCCATATCCTGATAGAACGCCTTCCCGGTATCTTCATGCGACTTCTGTCCCGCATAGACATACAGTCTCTGCAGCCGCAGGCTGATATCCGAATTCATCCGCAGGCAGGCAAGCAGTATCTCTGCGCTGTCCGCAAGCTTCCCTTCATATTCCCTGATCGCGGGAAGGGAAGTCTTAAGCGCTTCATACTCCCGATTCCACTCATCATCCGAGGCAAACAGATCCTCCATTGCCCAGGTATCCTTCTGATCCAGTTCCTCTCTTGCAGGAATCCGCTTCATCTTTTCCATATCAATTTCCCTCTTTCTGTCATAGTATATCTGTCTTATTCATAGCTATATAATAATTCTTATCTCTTCGGTGACGGCATGAAATATCTCTTTCTTCTGCTTCCTGCTTTGTTATTCCTCTTTCCGGCGGCTTCCTTTGCCGGAGCCAGGGCCGGTCTGCTGTTATGGTTCGACAGCATCCTGCCGTCCCTGCTCCCGTGCCTGATTCTCTCCGATCTGTGCATCCGGTTCGGAGTGGTAACGATCATTGCCGCCCGCCTAAAGAACATCGGCCGCATTCTGTTCGGCCTTTCCCCTTTCGGCTGCTACCCTGCCTTTCTGGGCTTCCTGTCGGGTCTTCCCGCGGGCGCGAAAGCCGCTTCTGACCTTTATCTTCGCGGAAACATCTCAAAAGAAGAAGCGGAATATGTCATTACCTTCTGCAACAACGTAAGTCCGATATTCCTCATCAATTATGCCGCCTCCGACCAGCTCGGACTGCCCTCCTTCGGCTATCCGCTCTGCGCGGTCATCTGGCTCTCCTCCGTCCTGTCCGGACGCCTCATGCTTCTTATCAAAAGAAAAGGAGCCTCTCCTTTGGTCTCCCAAACATGCGCTTCGGTAACCGCGGCCGAAACCCGTACCATAATCGAAGAAACGGACGAAGCAATTCTTGATTCTTTTTATATCCTGATCAGGACAGGAGGATATATCGTCTTATTCTCCGTCCTGTCCCGGATTCTCCTCTTCACTGCCGGATCCGGACCCGCCGCCTGCGCGCTCTCCGGAATTCTGGAAACGACAACCGGAATCCGCGCAATTGCCGACTCCGCAGCTCCCCTGTCCGTTAAGGTTCCCGCCGTGGCGGCCGCGGCGGCATTCGGCGGATTATCGGGCTTTGCCCAGACTGTCAGCGTCACGGCAAGAGCAGGACTGTCCACCGGCAGATATCTGGTCTCGCGGCTGCTTGGCGCGCTTTTTGCCGCGGCATTTGCCTGGATCTGGTACATGACGCTGGGCTGAAAAATCTCTTACTCTACATCATTCAGGAAGGTATTCTCGTCAAAATTAAAATCATCCTGGGGGTAATCCTGCGAAGCTTTGTCCTCCGGATAGTCCGGATTCGCCTCCCCGCCGTCCTGCGGCATATTGCCGTAATCCTCGGGAACAAGCTGATGATAGATCTCCGCACGGTTGCCCACTACAATATCCAGATTATCCTTCAGCGAATTCACAAGCGCCGCCGATTTGGAATTCACGCTCTCATACGCATTGCCGAGAATATTCTCAACCTGAGTCAGCAGATCGTTCGCATAGGCCAGAGCGCTCCTTCTTACCTCCTCCGCTTCCGCTTCCGCCGAACCCACAATCTGATCCGCCTGCGCATTCGCGTCCGCGAGCATCTGATCCGCCTGCGCGTAAGCCTGCTGCATGATTTCATTCTCATTCACCAGCGCGGCTGCCTGCTCCTGGGCATTCTTGATAATTCCCTCCGCCTTCTCCTGGGCATCGGCAATAATCGCATCTTTATTATTAATAATCTTCTGGTATCGCTTAATCTCATCCGGCGTGCGGAGCCGCAGCTCATCAAGCAGGTCATACAGCTCATCCTTAGGAACTACAACCTTGGTATTCGACAGCGGCTGCATCTTGCAGCTTTCAATAAATTCATAAATATCTTCAATTAACTGTTCAATTCTGCTGGCCATAACGCGGGCCTCCTTATCCGTTTATCATTTCTCAATATTATACTTCTTATATATGGTTTCTATAATATTCGCCGGCACAAACTGGCTGATATCCCCGCCGTAGCTTGCGATTTCCCTTACAATACTCGAGCTCAGATATGCATAGTCCACGCTCGTCGTCAGGAATACCGTATCTACGAACGGATTAAGCTTATGATTCGTCTGCGCCAGCTGCAGCTCATATTCAAAATCTGTAACCGCGCGCAGACCTCTGACAATCACGGAAGCTCCTCTGTTCCTCGCGAATTCCACCAGCAGTCCGTCATAAGACTCCACCGTAACACCGGATATCCCCTTTGTCGCTCTCTCAAGCAATTCCACTCTCTCCTGCGCGGAGAACAGCGCTTTCTTGGAGCTGTTCTTCAATACGCCGATTACCAGCAAATCCACAAGCCTGGTAGCCCTTGTAATAATATCCAGATGTCCGAGCGTAACCGGATCAAAGCTCCCCGGATATATACCAATTCTCATTCTGCTTTTCCATCCTCTTCTTCCATCTTCTCAATAAATACATGCTGATTCGTCTTATAACGCTTCCTGCGCCGCATCCGCAGACCAAGGCTCTCCAGATAGGGAAACTCCGTATCCGCAGCCGCTTCCACGATCACAAGCCCGTCACGCTTCAGAATACCGCAGGAAACAATCCTCTCCAGCGCCTGCTTCTCAAGCTCCTTATGATAGGGCGGATCCATAAAGATCAAATCAAATTCTCTCCCCTGCGCCGCAAGTCTGTCGATCGCGGCGGCAGCATCCGCTGTCAATACCTCTGCCTGTGCCTCAAGCCTAGTCTTTTTCATGTTGTCCCGGATATATTCCGCGGTCCCCGAATTCCTCTCAACCAGCACTGCCGCGGCAGCGCCCCTGCTTAATGCCTCTATCGCAATCCCTCCGCTTCCGGCATATAAATCAAGGAACTGCGCATCCGGAATCAAAGGCTGAATCATATTGAACAGCGTCTCCTTAATCCTGTCCGTAGTCGGCCTTGTCTCAAGTCCCTTCGGAGTCTTAAGAGGGATACTCCGCGCCTTTCCCGCAATCACTCTCACATGCATCTCTCCTGTCAACAGGCATCCATTTCTGATCTGCCCCAAATTCACAAGATTAGTTTATCCTATTCCTCTCAATATTTCAACTCTTTTAAAAGGAAAATTGATCTTTGTTCCAAAATTGTTTCTGACTCTCAGGAAAAATTACCCGCCCCGGAAAATCTAAGTCCTCTAAGACCGCCTCATTGCAAAAACAGCAGCCGCTTTGTCAAAAATGGAAGTTGAAACTGATTCCGAATCGTAGTATAATATAATCTATAAAAAGAGCTGCGCAGAATAACATAATGAAAATTAATTTATAAAATGACGGAGGAAACCCCCATGCCTGAATTTACCGTAATATCCCCGGAAATGAACGCAACCATTAACCGCCTGAATGACCTCATGGTACACACAGGTTCCATTTCAGGAGAATTCGAAAACTGGAACCAGAAAAAAATTGATCAGAGGGACTTTAAACCCATGACCCTTCTGCTTGACGAGCCTGAAACAGGAACTCCCGAAGAAAAGCAGGCGGCAATGGACGAACAGATTCGCGCAATGGAACGGGCGTTCTATGAAGGCAGAGAGGATGAGAAAAAAGTCTATCTGGATCGAATGTATGATCTCAGAGATTCCTTTGACCCGGAAGCTCTGGATCTGACAGACGAAAAAGACAGAAAGAAGCTGATCGCCTATGTTGCCCTCAATCAGACCTTCGGTACAAAATGCACGGAAAACCAGGACTATTACAATGCCCGCTACGATACGCCCGAAAAGCGTATGGAAGCAGACATTTTGAACCGCTATTCTGTAGCAGTCGCAACTCTCATGATGGATTCTCTTCGCAAGGAAGGTCAGACACTGAAAACCCAGCTGACACTTCCCGCCTCCATGCCGGGCAAGGAAGACTATGTCCAAATGTTTTACGATATAGCCAAATCGGACGTTGAACGGCTGAAGGCCGTGAAAGAGGGAAGAGAACCGAATCCCGTCACAACAATCCGGCTTCCGAAGGATATGAAGCAGTTCAACTCTCTTCCTCCTCTGGAAAAGCTGTCTCAGGTACCGTCAGATACCAGCTTTGAAGCCACCGCCGTTGGCATCATCGGATTCGCAAGTACCTATATGCCGACAACAGAACAGGGAGATCTTCTGAAAGAGGCCCATCTGACGAAGAATGACATGATATTCATTGACGGAAAAAGCCTGAGCGAAATTCAGCAGGAAAAATATCCGAATCTGCAGGGCGGGTACGCATTCGATATGTGCAATCTGATTCTTGCAAAGGCTTTAACAAGCGGTGAAAACCGGATCGAAATCGCGCAGCTTGAAAGGACTGCGGATCAGACGTTTCAGGTAAAATTAAATCCGGTCCGGCCGGATCTGTCGGATGTGCAGCCCCCGCTGAAAGAGGATTACGGATGGTTCCGGAGAACGCTGTTCAACTGGGGACCCTTCCGCTGCAAAACCAGGCAGGAAAAGGCAGATGACCTAATCGCAAGGGATCCGGAAAAAGGAACAAGGCAGGCCTCGATTGCGGAAAAGGTTAACGCTAAAATCGCGCCGGCGCTGGAAAAGCGAAGAGAGGCTGCAGCCCGGGCCGAGAGAGAACAAACTTCCATAAAGGAACTTGCCGGACCGAACAGGGAGCAGTCTCTCGGAAAGACAAAGGTACAGGAACGATCTTCTGAAAAGCAGAAAAGCATCGAAGTTTAAAAATGCTTCCATATAACAAAGGCGCCGGATCACCGCCCTTTTCACGGTAATCCGACGCCTAAGTTTGTGCAATGACTCCGCACCTTCAGGTTCTTACTCCCCTGGATCCGGCCGCATAGCTACTTCCCGGACGCCATCCTTCTTTCCTGCTCCTCGATCATCTTCTTCACCATATAGCCGCCGACGCTGCCGTTCTGGTAAGAGGTCAGATTGCCGTTGTATCCGTTCGACAGGGGTACGCCAAGCTCGGAGGCAACCTCCATCTTAAATCGATCCATGGCTTCTCTTGCTTCAGGCACCTCTACACTATTCCTTCCTTTTGACATAAATAAACTCCTCCATATTTATGATTTGCGGCAGGAAGCTTTTTTCTTGCCGCAATCATATTATATGGACTTCAAAAAATAATACACTGGGAATGATTGCAAGGAAAATTCCTGATTTTTCCACGCAATTCTGGTCATTCAATCTTTACAAGATAACTGGAACCAGAAGAGGCTGCGATACTTCCCAGACTCTGCAGCAGCTCATGGTTCACTGCCCCGTACTTGTCTATCTCCAGCTGCCCCACCACAAGATAAGCAATCTCATATTTCTCAATCAGAGCCATGACCTCATCTTCATCCTGTGAAGTATAGATTGTCTCGATCTCCAGCTTCCTCACATTCAGGCTTTCCGTATCCCCGCGCCAGAGCCATTCATGAACATACCACCCAATAACGGTCGGCAGTCCGGTATTCACGGATATTCTTCCATAATCCGTATAGCTGTCGCCGTCCGCTTCAAGAATCACGGGCGTTCCCTCCACATTCTCATTCAGCCAGTCGATCAGCACCTTATCGTCTGCCATCCGTTCCTCAAGATAACAGCTTGCCTCAAGCGTCTGATACCCGGACGGATCAAATATATTGCCGTACCACGCCCCGACCGATTCTCCGAAATATCCGCCTGTCCAGATAAGAAGCGCAAGACAGATTCCCGCAAGAATCCGGCGTGACCGTTTTTCTCTGCCGCGCAGATATTTTACGATAATATATCCCATAGAGATTCCAAAGAGGATAAACGCCTGATACGTCAGCTTAAACATGGTATTGGCCCGCAGATAATCGCCCGTATAGATATCCTTCACATACACAAGCTCTGGAATCAGAATCAGTCCGGCCGCGCACAGCCCAATCGTCAGAATGAACAGGTCCGCCGTCTCCAGCCCGCCGATAAAACGAAACAGCTCGCAGCGCTTCTTCCCTGCCGCCGGCTGCGCGCCTCTCTTTTTCTTTCCGGCAGCCGCGGTTCTTTTCTCCCGGTTCTCCCGGTCAAAAAATTCACACAGCAGAAAAACCAGCAATCCTCCGACTGCCAGAAACGGCAGCCCCCACAGTACCAGGATCTGGTACAGCGGAGTATGATTGACGGCAATTCCGATTTCGGTCGATATCGTATCGAAGCTTAAGGTAAAGGGCAGAGCCACAAGCTCCCCGATTCCCGTCACAACCAGCGCGTGCAGAGCCGTAAGCTTGATTGTATTCAGCGAAAATCCTGTCAATACGGCATTGGAGAACAGAATCACCGCGCCCGTAACCACAAAATAAATCGGAAAATCCCAGTAATTTGTCATATGAAACAGTCCGATAAAGAATCCGGCAAGCAGGATTGCGGGATGAAGAGCTTCTCTGACCCAGGAAACGCTCTTCATCGCTTCCTCCCCCTTTCCTTTCGTCTCCCTGCGGTATAAAAGCCAGGCGAATAATACTCCAAGCAGCGCCATCACAAATATGGTATTGATCACATGCGCATGCAGATCGCTCAGCACATAGGAATACAGCGGGAATTCATGAATTGTCTTATCATGCGTATCCGGGTTATAGCCAATATACCGCGTCGCATCCGGGAACCAGTAGCTGTCCGTCTCAAAACCAAGCAGCGACCGGATCTGCGGCACAATCCATTTATAAATCGGATAATGCATATTTCCGCACAGCGATACCGCCGCTCCGGACAGTACGCCGGAAATGACAGGAAGCTTTGCGGCTTTCTCATTATGCTCCGCCCTGTCCGCAAGCGCGGTCTGCATAACGGCGCGGCTCAGAGAATACGGCAGCGAGAATCCGAATGCGGCAAGCATTGCCATCATAAGATTATATCCCTCTCCTGCTGTAACACCAGCCAGCCTGGTAAGATAGCATGCAAAAAACTGTCCGACATAATAATAATTCAGAGTCCCGCCCGAATACCACAGATCCGCCGCAGGCATATAGTCACTTCTTAGAATCGCCGTCATGAAGCCGTAATCCATGAACTTCTCGGTTCCGCTGGCCTCGGGATTAAAGCCCCTCAGATAAGTCCAGAAAAGGAAAAACACAAAAAAGAGCAGCTCTGAACCAAGGATACGGTCTGCGTTCAGCGAAAGCCTTCTTCCCTTTCTGTACATTCCAATCCATACAATCAGGCCGGCAGCCAGAACGGCTCCGATTCCTAAAAGACATCCTGGAAGCCGAAACGGTATCAGACGGACAGATGACAGAAGCCATGTAACCCATCCGCCAAGACCCAGGCCAATCACCTTGGCAAACAGCCATCCGCTGTCCGCAAAGCCCTGAAACAGCCATGCGAGAAGAAAAAAAGCCGCGAAACCGATTGCGAGAATCACGGCATAAAACCGCAGAAACACCGAACAATCATCCTTCAGAAGAAACACAGCACAAAGCCACGCCGCCGCAAATCCGGCTATCCATAAGAAAATCCGCAGGAGATTACTTTTCCTGTTTGCTTTTTTGTTGTTCATTTTCTCCTCCTGTCAGCTGATATATGCGTTCAGCCTGATAAAATCCCGGAATGCACGGATTCCGATTCCTGAGATCTTTTTCAGATTGACGGAATTTACCCCGCCCTGTCTTGCCCTGAACGTAATCGGCAGATAACGGACAGGAAGCTTCTTCTTTGCATAGATAACGGATATCATCACGTTTGACAAATTATAATCTTTCGGTATCAGCCTGATATAGCGCTTCAGCACGTCCGCCTTCATCAGACGGTACGGCGTATTGGGGTCCGCGCAGACAACATGAAAGCAGCATAAGCAGGTCAGCTTCAGAACCTGCGTCACAAGCTTCCTGGAGATTCCGTCCTGTCTGTGCATCCGCTTTCCGATTACCATCGCAAAACGTTTTCTCCGCTTCCAGAACGCGCCGAATTCAGAAGGAAGCGTCTGCCTGTCCGAATCGGTCTGAAAGATATAATCAGCATTGTGATGAATCGCGTAATGATACCCATACAGAACCGCCGCGCCGTGTCCCCCGTTCGGTTTGGTCAATACCGTTAATTTAGGCCGGGAAAGCGCCTCCCTGCATAGAATATCATACGTATGATCCCTGCTTCCGTCATCTATTATAACAAGTCTGGAATCCTCTGACCGTTTTTGTATGATCGGATACCAGTCCTCTATCACCTTTTTAATATTAGACTCCTCATTATAAGCCGGTATAATAATATATAAACAATCCATTTCTTCTTCCTTTTCTCTATTGCCGCAGTTCCTTTTGTGTATCATAGACGGTAAGCTGATAAACTCCCTCTCCCTCCTGATAGACCGGCTCATACGCCTTCGCAATAATGTCCTCTCTTACCACATAATCCGCGCTGCTCCTGGCATCATAATCCACAATAATATACCTGATGTCATTCGCCTCAATCAGACTGTCCAGCTCACCCACAGACGCCGCTTCATACATAAGCTTTACCTGTGCCGCCCTGTAATCCGTATCATACCCGGCAGACCACGCATAATACGGCCAGCCGTTATAGAGCATCGCTCCGCCGAGCACGACCCGGTTAAGAGCATACTGCGGCGTCAGAAAGATATCATCTGCCCCCGCATTTTCACTGATCCAGACTGTCAGAGGATCGGTGAGAGAAAGGCGGATGGAATTCATGGCTCCGTTCTTTACGATAATCGTCCGCAGATCATACAGTCCCGTCGCAGTCAGCATCAGAACCATTACGCCGGCCGCAATTCTGACCGGAAGACGGTTTTTGAACATGGATACAAGCAGGCCGGCCGCCAGAATCCCTGCAAGCATTACCGTTATCATAATATATTTATGGTTCACCGTCACATCAGGCGTAAGCGATACGGTAAACGCGAACAGCAGCGGAGCCGCAAACGCGGCCGCCAGTCTCCTTGTCAGGCAATCCCCGGCAATACAGGCGCAGATTACGATAACAGGCAGAATTCCAAGCAGACTCTTCAGGTAATCAAGTACGCCAAACCACGTCCGGTTCGCCGCGATAAATCCGAAATAGTACTCCGCCTGCGCGACGGATTCCTCGGCAAACAAAGAAGACTGCAGCAGGGCAAGCAGCACGGTAATCACCGCCATAATCAGAAGCTCCAGTCTGCGTTCTGAAACAATGGCAATTACGAACAGAACCAGCAGCGCCGCTATGACTGCCGCGCCGTTAAAAAAGGCCAGCCCTCCAAGCAGCACTCCGGCCGCGGCCGCGCGCCGGATATCCGCGCACAGCCATCCTTCCTTTGTCAGGAACAATATCCCGATTCCGGTCCAGATTCCCTTCTTCTCCCTCTTTCTTCTCTCCTGCATGGAATACAGCCCGGGAAGGAACAGAAGCAGCAGAAGAAGCACGCCGCACAGCCCGAATGCAAAATGCCGCTGATTACAGTAGACATTCAGATTCCACAGTCCCCAGCTTTCGTTCGGCGTCTCTCCGATGAATTCTGTATTCTGCCTTAATGCCTTAAGGACCTTGGTCCCTTTCGGAATATCGGCCAGAAAATCGAACAGCGCCTCGGAGCTGCGGAACAAAAACAGCAGAACGGACAGGTATCCGCCTGCCTTTGTTCCCATAATCTTCGCCGCAAGCACATACAGCAGCAGACAGCAGGATACAAACCCGAACACGCTCGGAAGATTGAAGGCCGCGTCAATCCGAAGCCCCAGGCTGACCAGATTTCCGGCCAGAAACTGGAACAGAAAATGATACCGGATATCCTCTCCCGCATAGAATGGATACCGGGTCGGGAAATTATCCCCCTTCGCTATGGACTGTATCAGCCCGATATGCGGGGAAAAATCACTGTATACAGAATATCCGGTATACAAAACTCCGTCATATACAAAAAAAGTATACCACATCAAAAACGTTCCAAGCAGAGCGACAAGGCACACAAAGAGAATGTCTCCACCCGCCGGGAAACCTGCAGAATTCCTGGATCTGCCAGGTATCCTGCATCCCTGTCTTTTGAATCGGATTCCATAATAGACAGCAAGCGCCGCTCCCGCTGCTCCCATTACCACAGCATTGGCAAACCGCAGAGGGTTCTCCAGGCTTCTCGCGCAATAGGCAGTCAGATAAACCGCCCAGGTTACGGTAAGCGTCCCGATCAGAAAGCTCGCCGGAAGCCTTACGAACCAGCCGGGAATCGGCCGCTTCCCTCCCTTAACCGGTTCTCCCCGAAAGGACAGTTTTGTCTCCCGCAGGGAAACAGGAAAGCATACCTGAAGAAGAACATTTCCAGTCAGAAAGCAGATGCATAAATATAGTATTCCTGCCATAATATCCTCCTCTACAATGCCGTCCCGGAGGAAAAGTCCTGCGTGGCCGCAAAATCCTCTATCGCCCTCTTCTCTTCCGCCGACAAGCCTGACACAGCCTCGTTG
>DVNP01000080.1 GCA_018714285.1 Candidatus Caccomorpha excrementavium
ATTGAGTCTCCCGGATTTATTCCTCATTATTCGGGGCTTCGCAATTTAAAAATCTTAAACGGACTCAGTTCGAATCCCGCTCCGGTCTCCGAGGTGAAACGGGCGATGGAGCGGGTCGGACTTGACTGGGAGAGCAGAAAGCCGGTGAAGGCGTATTCTCTCGGCATGAAGCAGAAGCTGGGAATTGCCCAGGCAGTTATGAACCGGCCGGAGCTTCTGATTCTGGATGAGCCGATGAACAGTCTGGATACGGAGAGCGTGAAGGAGATGCGGGAGTATTTTCTTGCGCTGCAGAAGGAGCAGGGAATTACGATTCTGATCGCGAGCCATATCAGGGAGGATATTGACGCTTTGTGCGGACGAATCTACCAGGTAGGGGATCGGAGCGTTGTTCCAGGACCTGCAAATGTTCCGAAGAAGTCTTCGGGTCCGGCAAGGATGGAGGCGGCGCGATGAGATTTGTAACGGTTGATTTGAAGCGGGCCTTTACGGAACGGGCATTCTGGCTGTGCGTGCTTGCGGGCTGCGTATTGGCGGCAGTCTCGCTTGCGGCGGCGCTGCAGGCGGACGGCGGGAGCGCGGCCTCTGATTTGTTCCGGGCCGCGCAGTCGCTGCTGCTTGTGTTCACTGCGCCGATTCTTGCGGCGATTCCTTATTCCGGCATGCTGATGTCGGAGGAGGAGACCGGATACGGCCTGATGATGAAGGAAAAGCTCGGAGAGGGCGGATACGAGTTCCGAAGATTTCTGGTAACCGGATTGACCGGAGGCATGAGCCTTATGCTTCCCGAGCTGTTCTTATGGGGAGGCTGCCTTGCGGCGGGCATGTATACGCATGGCGGAGCAGGGCCGGACGCGGCGGGAATTCCGGGCGTTATGCTGCTTAACTTCGCTTCGGGCTTCTGCTTCGCGGGCGTATCTTACGGACTCGGCTTTCTGAACCGGAAGCGGTATCTGCCGGTTGTAATGCCGCAGGTATTCTATCTGCTGTTCACTTATGCTTTCCCGTATCTCGGCCTTACGTCCTGTTATCCGCCCCTTTTGGTATCTCCCTGGGCGGCGGGCGCGATTGAGAGGAACCAGGCCCATATTCTGCTTGCGGCCATGCTGCTGTTCGGGCTGGCCTGCACAGGCGCGGGGAAGGCAATGCGGCTTTGGCGGGAACACCGGAAATGAGGTGCATATGAATCTTAGAAATTTTCGGTATCATATATCGGAGAGCTTCCCTGCCGCAAGGCTGTGCCTGTGCATTGCGGTCATCGCGTTCGCGGCGGTTGTGAGTACATACAGGTATATTGATCTGGCAGGACTGGCGGCGATCGCGTTTTCCTGCTATGAGGCGGCGTGGCTGGTGATCAGCGACAGCGTGAATCTGGTATATATTTTTCTTCCGCTGTATGTGTTTCTGGTATGCGGGATTATGTTCGACAATAATTTCGGCGCCGCGGAGATTCTTAAATGCGGCAGCAGGGGCAGATGGTTCCTGAATAAATATGTTACATTTTTGTTTTATACGGTCCTGTATTTTCTTGCGCTGGCGGGAATTATTCTGGCGGTCTGTTCGAATGTATTTCCGGGAGGCGCGGCATGGAGCAGGGACTTTGTGAATCTTCGGGTGATGCTCGGACAGAGCGCGCTGGACTTCGCGTATTCTCCGCTCCAGACAATCGGACTGTTCCTCGCGGGATATTTCCTGTATTATCTGATGGTGGGCAGCATCAGCATGCTGGTATCGCTGCTGAAAGATAAAGAGCCGCTTTCTCTGGCCGTATCGCTTGCGGTCGGGATTGCAGGAGGCCTTCTGTGGGATGAGCTGATGGAAGGTAGGAGCGCCGCAGACTACGCGCGAAGCGCAATTGTGTTCCTTGCGGTTACGGCAGCGCTTGTACTGGTCTGCCTGCGAATTGCGAAGACCAAAGATATTCAGACAGAAAGGGCAGGGTGACAGAGCATGGGAAGAAATCTGATAAAGCTTGCGGCCGTCTGTGTTGTGCTTGCCTTAAGCGTCTATCTGTCAGCTTACGCAATTAATGAATATTCGCTGGCAAAGCAGCAGGAGGAGAAGACGATTGCGGACGCGCTGCTTCAGAGCCAGATTCAGGCAGAGCTTGAGAAAGCGCAGGAGGAGGCCAGGGAAGAGCTTGCGCAGGCGGAGATTGAGCTGACGACAGAGGAGCTGACTACGAAGCCTGCCAGGGAAGAGGAGACGGAAGCGGCGGAAAGCTCTTCGGAAGAGACAAGCGAGGAGGAGAGTACGGAAGAAATGACGGAGACGGAAGCGGCGGAGAGTACACAGCCTTCTGAAACCGAAGCTTCCGGGACGGAACCGACGGAGGAATCCGGTAACGGGGAAATTTATGAGTTCGATCTGGCAAGAGGAAGCGGCGTGAATCCGAGCGGATTGCTTCCGGAATCTGAGGAAGGGATTCCAGTGCGGACATTGTTCTCTCTTACGGATGAGGAGCAGGAGATCTTTATGACGTTCCTGACGGAGCATTATTTTCTGGACGGTTATATTTATGCGCAGCAGGAGACGGATCCTTACCGGAAGGAACGCAAGGAGCTTGCGGCGGGAATGGAGCAGTATGTGATCGACAGCCTGTATTCCGTGACGGAGATTCTTCCGGATCTGTTATCGTTCTCGGACTTTGATCTGGATGTATCCGGGATTATGGAAGAGAACCGGGAGCGGGCTAAGGA
This sequence comes from Candidatus Caccomorpha excrementavium, assembly GCA_018714285.1. GTDB lineage: Bacteria > Bacillota > Clostridia > Lachnospirales > Lachnospiraceae > Caccomorpha > Caccomorpha excrementavium. The sequence goes on from DVNP01000080.1 coordinate 2,700, forward strand.
ATTCCGGAACACGTACGGGAATGCCGGAGAGCGCGGAGAGGAATTCGGGGCGCTGTATGAGGAAATATCGGATTATTTTGACAGCCTGGACGAGACGCTTGCGCTGATGGACGAGATCTTTTCCGAAGCCGCGCAGTCGGCGAATCCGCTGCTGTCCGCCGCCGTTTTGCTGTCGCGGTTTCAGAATGAGCTGGTTCCCGCGGTTACAGAGATCCTTGATCTGGGAATCGGATTCAAGCCGTATTCCAACGCGATTTATCTGGAGGGCGTGGAAGGCGTTACGCTGCTGTCGAAGGAGGAAGCGGCCCGGGTGATTGCGAATCCGGGACTTGCGCTGGCGGCGGCCGCGGAAGAGATGCCGGAGGCAGGCGGCGAAATGACCGGAAGCGGGGAGATGGCCGGGACGCAGGGGGATCAGGGAAGCGCAGGCTGAGATTCGGAAAACATAAAAAGGAGAATAACGTGGGAGAAGCAAAATTTGATACAACAGTCAGAGACTCTCAGGGAACGGAGGTAACTCCCGTTCCTGTGGAGCAGTTTGATTTGGATGCCTATGCGGAATATGAATCGGAGCTGCTTGAGAGAAACAGACAGTTCGCGCAGAGTGAGGGCGGACTTTTAGTATACCGGCGGGTCAGGGCGAACGGCGTCTTCTATGACAAATGCAGGGATTACCGGGAGTCTCTGGCGCTGCAGCTCGGCGCGCTGAAGAAAAGCATGGAGTATAAGGCGGATATCGCGAATTTCCTGGAGCCCTGGTACGGGATCGGTTATATCGCGTCCTGTTTTGGAAGCCGGTACCGCTGGCCCGATAACCAGGCTCCGGCCGTGGAGCCGAAGTTCTCCTCGGCGCAGGAGATTCTGGATGCGGACTATGTTCCGATTGCGCAGACTCCGGAGGGAAAGTATAACCTTGAGATGATTGAGTATTTTCTGGAGAAGACGAAGGGAAAGCTGCCTGTGTCGTTTAGCGATCTGCAGTCTCCGCTGAATATGCTCGGTTATCTGCTTCCAATCACGGATCTGTTCCTTGAAATTTATGAGGATCCGGACGCGGTGAAGGCCGCTGCTGATTTGTGCGCGAATCTGCTGCTGGATTTCATGAAGGAGCAGAGGAAGCTGATCGGAGACTCTCTTGCAAGGCCGGGACATGGATTCGCGAGCAGCAGAGCCTTTACGGGAGCGGGGTTCAGCGACGATAATTCCATTATGATCAGCAGGGAGTCTTATGAAGAGTTGTTTAAGGAAGCGGATGAGAAGCTGGGAAATGAATTCGGCGGCTTCGTATACCATTCCTGCGGCGTATGGGAGCAGAAAATCGAGATGGTCAAGAGCTTCCGGAATATCCGTTGCGCGGACGGGGCATTCACCATCCAGACTGATCCGTCGCCGAATCGCCCGGAGGCGTTCGCAGACGCGTTCGCGGGAACCGGAATCGTTCTGAATGCCAGAGCGGTCGGCAGCGCGGATGACAGCTACGAGGCATTCCGGAAGCTGTGGAGGCCGAATCAGAAGCTGATCTGCGTTACCTATTGCAAGACGCCGCAGGAGCAGGAGGGGTTATATAATCGTTTGCATGAAATGGAGAGAACGGTTCGATGAGCATACAATATGATATTACCTTTCACCCGAGCTGGTGGTACAAAAATGTGGGAATTGATTTCACGCAGGAGTTCTTCGACGATCCGGAATACCGCATGGAATGCGATATCCGGATGCGGAAAGCATTATATGAGCATTTCGGCGGGTTCGGCCTTGGAGAGAAGAATCCGAAGAAGCGCCCGCTTCTCGGAACCGATCTGCTGGCGGCCGGTTATCTGCTGTCCGAGCTGATGGGCTGCAGGATCCGGTATCAGGCAGATAATTCGCCGCAGGTAGAGTGCATGGAATTGGACGAGGATTCCATCGGGGAGATTACGGCGCCGGATCTGGATCAGAGCCTGATATGGGCGAGAACACAGAAGCAGATTGATTATCTGAAGGAGCATTACGGGCATGTAGAACCCTATGTGAATCTGATGGGGGTTCAGAATATCG
>DVNP01000081.1 GCA_018714285.1 Candidatus Caccomorpha excrementavium
GAACAGCTATGACATGCTCAAGGGATTTATGCCCTATATTGAGGTGGATCTGCTGAGGGATAAGCAGCAGATCATTGATAATATCCTGTCCGGAGTTACCTGCATGCTGGTGGACGGTTACGAAGACGCAATCGCGATTGACTGCCGGACTTATCCTGCGCGGGGAGTCGGGGAGCCGGAGAAGGATAAGGTGATGCGGGGTTCAAGGGACGGCTTCGTGGAGACGCTGGTGTTTAATACGGCATTGATTCGAAGACGGATTCGCAGTACTGATCTGACAATGGAAATGTATCAGGCAGGGCGAAGCTCCAAGACGGATATTGTGCTCTGTTTTATGAAGGGAAGGGTGGACGAGAAGTTTCTGAATGTGATCCGGCAAAGGATTCAGCAGATTGATGTCGATGCCCTGACCATGAATCAGCAGAGTCTTGCGGAGTGCCTGTATAAGCATCACTGGTTCAATCCGTTTCCCAAGTTCAAGTTCTCGGAAAGGCCGGATACGGCGGCGGCTTCCGTGCTTGAGGGAAATCTGATTGTACTGGTCGATACCTCGCCGTCGGCGATGATTCTGCCGACTTCCATCTTTGATATTGTGGAGGAGGCGGATGATTATTATTTTCCTCCGATTACAGGAACCTATCTGCGATTCTCCCGGTTTCTGATTAATATCATCGCGCTGGTGCTGACCCCTCTGTTCCTTTTGCTGACCAATCATCCGGACTGGATTCCGGGAGGATTTGAATTCATTATGGTAAAGGATACCATGAACATTCCCCTGATCTGGCAGTTCTTAATTCTGGAGCTTGCGATAGACGGGCTGCGGCTTGCCGCTCTGAATACTCCCAGTATGCTCAGCACTCCCTTGTCCGTTACGGCCGGTCTTGTGATAGGGGAATTCACGGTCAGCTCGGGCTGGTTCAATTCGGAAGCCATGCTTTATATGGCCTTTGTTGCCATCGCGAATTATACGCAGTCAAGCTATGAGCTGGGCTATGCCATCAAATTCCTGCGGATTATATCGCTGATTCTGACATGGTTCTTTGACGTGTGGGGCTTTGCGGCCGGAATGCTGCTGGCCGTGCTGGCGATTGCAACGAATCGGACCATTGCGGGAAAAAGCTATATCTATCCGTTGATTCCGTTTAATGCAAGGCGGCTGCTGCGTCACATGTTCCGGATCTCTCTTCCGAAGAGTGAAAAAAAGAAAGCGCAGTAAGATGATGTCGGCAGTATGAATCCAGAGACGATGTTCTCTGGATTTTTTAATGGGAGAATGTCTGATAGAAACGTAAAAAGGAAATTGTTGATTCCGGAAGAAAAAAGAGGTATGATAAGAATAAAGATATTTTTTAAAGGAGGATGCTTATGAGTACTGTGCCTACCCCGCATAATGAGGCGAAATACGGAGAGATTGCGAAGACGGTTCTGATGCCGGGAGATCCCTTAAGGGCAAAGTTTATTGCCGAAACATATTTGACCGATGCAGTTTGTTTTAATACGGTAAGAAATATGCTGGGATACACCGGAACCTATAACGGGAAAAGGGTGTCCGTAATGGGGGGCGGAATGGGGATTCCGTCCATGGGGATCTATTCCTACGAGCTGTTTCATATGTATGATGTGGATACGATTATCCGGATCGGTTCGGCAGGAGGGATCTCGGATGATGTAAAGGTAAGGGATCTTGTGATAGCAGTAAGCGCTTCTACGAATTCGGGCTATGCCGGACAGTTCGGACTGACGGGAACCTTCGCGCCCACAGCGGATTTCGAACTGGCAAGGAGGGCATATGATGCGGCGGCAGCCAGGGGCGCGCGTGTCATGGCCGGCAATATTCTCTCATCGGATACGTTTTATTCGGATAACCCGAAGGAGAATGATCAGTGGAAGAAGATGGGGGTTCTCGCGGTTGAGATGGAAGCGGCAGGATTATATCTGAATGCGGCAAGAGCCGGGAAGAAAGCGTTGTGTATCTGTACAATCTCGGATCATCTGTATACGGGAGAGGCACTCTCCGCCAGAGAACGGGAGACAGGATTTCGCGACATGATGGAGATTGCGCTTTCCCTGGTTGAGTAAAATTTGTCATGATTCCGGCCATTTTTGTGTCCGGTGTTCCTATGGCGCCTGGAATGCTATAATACTATCAAGATAAGAAAAAGAAATTCTGAGAGGAGATAACGGATATGCCGAAGACGAAAGAACAGCGGGAAGAAGAGAAGAGACTGAAAGCGGAGCAGAAAAGGCAGCAGAAGGAAGCGCAGGAAAAGAGAAAGCTTCAGGAGAAGGCGGCAAAGCTGTATGCAAAGAGGCAGAGGGCAGAGGAGAGGGCGGCGCAGGCCAGAGCGGAAATGGAAGGAAAGACCGGAAAAGCCCGTCAGAAGGCCTATGAGAAGGCAGATAAGTTAAGACAGAGGGCAGCGGCGGCCAAGAGCGCTCACAAGCTTGCAGCCGGTCTTGCGGACGGTACCATCAGCAAGGAAGAGGATAACAGGCAGTTCTGGTCAAGGTTCAGACACAGAGCATATAATTTTGTGAAATTCTTTGTGGATCTGACGCAGAAGAAGAATCCATGCACACAGCTGGACCATCCGGTCGAACATGACGGCGCGCAGCTAATCAATCAGGGACGCATCTATCTTGGAGGAACCAAGCCGATGTATGAATATCAGGATGAGGCGAATCCGGACAGAAAGTTCCTGTTCAAGGAAGCAATTACCTGTGTCGGCACGAAAAAGCCGGAAGGTTCTCTTGTGTGCGAAGCGGCATACAAGCTTCAGAGGGCAATTAATCCGACCTCCGCAATTGAGACCTTTACACAGAAGAATGCCAATCGTGAAGTTCTCGGCTCCTTTCAGGAAAAAGTAAGCATTGACCCGAATGCCGTTGATCTGTTTGAGTGGCAGAACCAGCCGGCGGCAGAAAGACAAGATCTGCCGAATGAGCTGAAGGCGCAGATTTTAAGAGAACATACCGTTGACTGGATCATTGGTAATTTCGATACGAAGGGCGAGAACTTTGTTATTGATACGGACGGACATCTGAGAGGAATTGATAAGGAGCAGGCGTTCAGCTATCTGACGGCGGACGGCGCTGCCCATATGTCAAGAACATACCAGCCGAATCCGAATAATACATTATATAATGTAATCTTTTCCGAATTCGCGGCAGGACGTATGGATCTGAACCTGAATGAAGTTATGCAGACAATACAGAATGTGGAAAGAATTCCGAGGGATGAGTATCTGGCGATGTTCGATGAAGCACTGGAAGCAAAGAGCAAGGGAAATGATCAGAAGAAGGCAGAGCTTCAGCAGAGAATGATTGACAGAAAGGATAATCTGAGAGAGGAATACAGGAATTTCTTCAAGTCCCTGGTGGAGGAACGGTATCCGGTGGACAGTCAGGATGAGGTGCAGAATCAGCAAAACAGGAACAAAAGAGGCGATTATCTGGATGAGGCAGGAAATTTTGTGTTCGCAGGAGAAGGAAGGATGACTGCAAATGAAAGAGCAGCCGAGAACGCGGCCCGGGAAGCCGCTGCCAGAGAGAATACTGCAGAAAGAGAAAATGCGCCGGTAAGAGAACGCATGACGAAAGAAGAGATTCGTGAAATCATGGGCACGGCGCGGCGCAGGGCGAATACAATACCCGCTCCGGTCAAAAAAGCGCCGGAGAA
>DVNP01000082.1 GCA_018714285.1 Candidatus Caccomorpha excrementavium
GGTCGGAGGGTTTCTCCCTCAGTTTGAGATGGGACACGCGCGTGTACTGCAAAGACTTGGATACGAGGTTCACTATGCGTCTAACTTTCGTATGCCGGTTTACGGATATAGCAGAGAATGGTTGGAGGGACAGGGAATTGTGTGCCATCAGATCGATTTTGAACGGTCCCCGTACCGGATTCCAGGGCATATTCGGGCATACCGGCAGTTAAAAGAACTCATACGTTCCGTACCGTTTCATATTATACACTGCCATACTCCGGTCGGAGGGGTGCTGACACGTCTGGCAGCCAGAAAAAGCAGGAAGGGGCCGCAGCCGGCGCGTGTACTCTATACGGCGCACGGCTTCCATTTCTATCGGGGAGGTCCGCCCGGGAGCTGGCTGTTGTTTTATCCGATTGAGAGCCGGCTATCGTTGTATACAGATGTTCTTCTGACGATCAACCGGGAGGATTATGAGCAGGCAAAACGATTCTGCGTGGAGTGGCGGTGTCGTCCGGTACAGATTCCGGGAGTCGGAATCCGGCCGGAGTTCTACGGAGAGCGGGACAGGGAGGCCGCAGAAGCTAAGAGGCGGGAATTTGGAATAGAAGAAAATGACTTTCTGATTGTATCGGTAGGCGAGCTGAATTCCAATAAAAATCACGAGATAGTAATCCGGGCGATGGAAGGTCTGTCCGATGTACATATAAAATATTTGATTTGCGGAGAGGGGAACCGGCGGAAACTCCTGGAGCAGCTGATTTACAGAACGGGACTGGAAGAACGTGTGAAGCTTGCGGGGTTCAGGAAGGATATTGCGCAGATTCTGGCCTGCGCGGATTGTTTTGCATTTCCGTCCAAACGGGAAGGGCTCGGGATGGCGGCAATCGAGGCCATGGCGTCGGGATTGCCCGTTATTGCCGGGGACAACCGCGGAACCAGAGAATACATGATAGACGGGACGAACGGAATTGTCTGCCGGAACAGGCCGGAAGAATACCGGAATGCTATTCGAAAACTTTCGCAGGATCCGAAGCTGCGCCGGAGAATGGGAGAGAAAGCCAGAAAAATGGCGCTTCACTATGACGCCGCACATTCTGACGAGGCGATGAAGGAGATATACCGATGGCTGTAATTAGTGTGATTATGGGAGTCTATAACCAGAAGAACGCAGGACAGCTGAAGCAGGCGGTCGATTCGGTTCTGGAACAGACGATGCAGGATTTGGAATTCCTGATCTGTGACGATGGTTCCGATGCGGAGGGAGCGGCAGTCATTCGGGAGGTGTGTTCGGGGGATCCAAGGATTCTGCTGTTTCGGGAAAGCAGGAACCGGGGACTTGCGCAGGCGCTGAACCATTGTATCGCGCAGGCCGGGGGAGAGTATATTGCCAGAATGGATGCAGACGATATCTGTCTGCCGGATCGGCTGGAGAGACAGTATGCGTATCTGAGACAGCATCCGGACATCGGATATGTGGGATGCGGCGCAGAGCTTTTTGACGATAACGGGGTATGGGGGAACCGCAGGATGCCGAAAAAACCGTCGGCGGAGGATTATCTGAGGTATTCTCCGTTCATCCATCCGTCCGTTATGTTCCGGACGGGTGTGCTGAAGCAGGCGGGAGGATACCGGGCGGCAGAGGATACGGCGCGCTGTGAGGACTATGACTTGTTCCTGCGGCTGTATCTGGCGGAATGTTACGGGTATAACCTGCCGGATATTCTGTTCCGGTACCGTGAGGATAGAAAATCCTATCAGAAGCGGACCTTCCGAAGCCGGATTAGGGAGATGACCGTGAGAAGGCGGTATTTCAGGAAGCTTCCGGCGCCGGGGTATAAACGGCTGATCTATACCATGCGGCCGCTTGCAGCCGCATTGATACCGGGAAGGGTAATCCGGATGGTGAGGAGAGTAATACATGAGTGATGGAGACAGGGATAAGCGGAGAAACAGCCGGGAGGATAAGGAAGGGATTATGAGGACAGAGAATTATGTGACGATTCTGGAACGATATGATGGGACGCTTGCCCGGATTTTGGATCGGACCTATCTCAGACTGAGGGAGACGGGATGCAGTCCGGACGAAGAAGTATCTGCCGCTGTTACCTATACCGTGATGCCCGTCCTGCTTTACTTTGTGGAATGGGTACTTCAGCAGGCGAAGAAAGAAGGGAAGAGGCGTCTGTACTTTCTCGCAAGAGACGGATATCTGATGTACCATATGGCAAAGCAGCTATGCAGAGAATATGGAATCACGATAGAATGCAGATATTTGTACGGATCCCGCTATGCGTGGAGAATTCCGGAATATCATCTGGACTGGAAAAGCTGTGTAGAAAAAATGTGTCTCGGAGGGCTTAGGGTATAGTTTTTCTCCATGATGAGACGGGGCGGCCTTGAAGGGGAGGAAATACGCCGGGCCGCAGGGGAATTCTGGCCGGAATTGTCAGAGCAGGAAAGGGAAGCCGAGATCTTAAGGGAAATTTCTCGCGTTCATCAAAAGGAGTGGAAAAAAAGATTATCGGAAAGTCTTTTGCTGAAAGAAATGATAGATTCCAAATCAGAAAAGGCCTATCGAAGCACCATCGGCTATCTTAAGCAGGAGGGACTGTTTGACGGAACAGAATATGCGCTGGTAGACAGCGGGTGGGTAGGAAGCATCCAGCTGACGCTGAGCAGGCTGCTTCGCAGCGCAGGATATGACAAAACGCCAGTCGGTTATTATTACGGCCTGTATTCTCTCCCTTCCGGCGCGAAATCTTCGGATTACCGGACATGGTATTTCTCACCATCTGACGGACTTAAGAATAAGGCGTCCTTCAATAATTGTCTGTATGAATGTATGATAAGCTCGCCGGAGGGAAGCTGTACCGGCTATGAATATGATGCGCGGCAAAAGCGCTTTATTCCGGCCCTGGATTCCGGAAATCATTATAATCGTGAACAGATTATGGCTGAGAAGAAGGTTATGAACCTTTTCCTTCAGGAATACTGCGGCAGGGGGACGGGCCGGGAAGGTCCGGGGGAGGCCGTAAAAAAGAAATGTGTCAGGAAATTGATGAAACGGCTTATGATACATCCGACCATGGCGGAGGCGCGATATTTCGGAAGCTTCCGATTCTCGGATGACGTAACAGATACGGAAGGAGGGCTGCTTGCGAAGCGTTTGTCCGAAACAGACTTCAGGAAAAAACGGCTGATATCCCGGTTGACGGGGTGCCTGAAGAAGCAGGACGGGCCGGAGGGGAACGCAAGCGCATGGATGGAAGGGAGTATTGTATTATACGCAAAGCATCCGCGGCGGGAGCTTAGGAATGAGCAGATCCACAGATGGCTGCTGAATATGGGAAAGCAGGCCGCGGCCTTATATCAACGATGGGAGATTCGGCATGAAAAAAATAAATCTGGATGAAATGAAGCAGTATCTGTTCGTGATCCGGCAGCTGTCTTCAAGGGAAATTAAGAGAAAGTATACAAGAACATATCTTGGGATTATCTGGAGCGTGTTAAATCCGCTTCTGTCCATGGCAGTAATGGCGCTGGTATTTACACAGATGTTCCAGCGTAATGTGGATTATTTTCCATTATATCTGATGGCGGGACACATTGTCTGGCAGTTATTCTCCGGGGCAACGAATTCCGCAATGACATCTCTGGTTGATAATAAGGTACTCCTGACAAGGGTGAAGCAGCCTAAGATTATCTTTCCGATGTCAAGAGTGTTTACGGCAGGAATCAACTTTTTATATACGCTGATCGCCTTTTTGATTCTGATGATTGTATTCCGCATCCGGCCGTGCGTAACCATGCTGCTGGCGCCGGTGATATTTCTGTGTATGATTCTATTCTCACTTGGAATCGGGTATAT
>DVNP01000083.1 GCA_018714285.1 Candidatus Caccomorpha excrementavium
AGAAGAAAAAAGGATTTCCGTTAGGGTACATATTTGAAATGGGAAAAGCGACCGGGACAGAGGTTGAGCTGGATTGCGAATCGTTAACGATGCACACGTTTATTACGGGCTCTACCGGTTCCGGAAAAAGCAATACAGTGTATGAGATTTTAAGCAGGCTGCGTGAGTTTTATCGTATTCCGTTTCTGGTTATTGAACCGGCAAAGGGAGAGTATAAGAATATTTTTGGACAATTTGCGGATGTAACCGTATATGGAACCAATCCCAAGCTATCCAATTTATTAAAAATCAATCCCTTTGCGTTCCCGAAGGGCGTTCATGTTCTGGAGCATTTAGACAGACTGGTGGAAATCTTTAATGTATGCTGGCCGATGTATGCCGCAATGCCGGCGATTTTAAAAGAAGCAATGGAGAATGCATATACTTCAGTCGGGTGGAACCTTAATACCTCAGAGAATGAACATGGGGATAAGTTTCCGAATTTCGGTGATTTATTCGAGCAGATAGATTCGGTTATCAGCGAGTCGAAGTATTCGGCTGACAGTAAGGGAGATTATTCCGGAGCGCTGCTGACCCGGGTACGCTCGCTGACGACAGGCCTGAACGGGCAGATTTTCTGCAGCGATGACATTAAGAATGAGGATCTGTTTGATAAAAGCGTTATTGTAGATCTGAGCCGGGTTGGATCAACGGAGACGAAAGCACTTATTATGGGACTGCTGGTAATGAAATTAAATGAATACCGGATGGACTCCGGAAAGATTAATGGCTCACTCAGTCATATTACCGTGCTTGAGGAAGCGCATAATCTTCTGAAGCGGACATCAACAGAACAGGTTTCGGAAAGCTCCAATCTGCTGGGGAAGTCTGTAGAACTGCTGGCGAATTCGATTGCTGAAATGAGAACCTACGGAGAAGGATTTATTATAGCGGATCAGTCTCCGGGGCTGCTGGATATGTCAGTGATTCGAAATACGAATACAAAAATAATTCTGAGACTTCCGGAAAAGAGCGATCGTGAACTGGCAGGATATGCCGCCGGATTGCGGGAGGATCAGATTTCAGAGCTGGCAAAGCTGAAGAAAGGAGTAGCGGCCGTTTACCAGAACGACTGGGTGGAACCGGTTCTGGTACAGATTAATAAGTGCGGGATTACAGAAAAAGTCTATCAGTTTGGAGAACATAACAAAGTGACAGACGAAACTACATTAAGGACACAGCTCATTCATTTTTTGATACAGGGCCGGGTGGAAGAACCGCTTGATTTTGACACGGAAGCAATCAGACAGGAAATGAGAAGACTGAAATTATCCGTTCGCAATGAAGATTTTATCGAGGAACTGATTGATGAATATCGTGAAAACGGAACGCTTGATATCTGGAAGGATGTTAATTTCAGAAAATTGTCCGTAAGAATTACGGATATTCTCGGCGTTCGTAAGAAGGTGGAAGACTGTGTGTTATCGGTAAAAAATAATCAGGAACTGACGAATGAATTGAGAGAGATTGCGCAGAAGAGTGTTCCCGGCGCATCGGAAGACGTGACATTAACTCTTGGCCAGTGTTTTATGAAAGATATGAGTGTTCAGCAGGATGAGGCAGAGGTGCGCCAGGAATTATACAGGCATTGGGTCGATTCGGTCAGGGAAGGGAAAGGTCTGCTATGAATGAAATCAGTAGATTTAGAGATGTTGATGTATCGGAAAGCCGGAGGTTCCAGACCTGCGCGCTGGCGAATCTGCCGGAGTACCGAACCGGTGAATTGCGTACGGCGAATTATGATGCGCCGATCGTAAGGGAATACGGAGAAGCGATTAAAAATAAGCTGGACGGCCTTCAGAGAGAACGCGATGTGGCGGAAGAATTAGAAAAAAAATACCCGGAGGAAAAAGGTTATACGATTATTTCGGAAGTATATCTGCGGGATAAGGACGGAAATATTGTAAAAGATCCGGTTACAGGGGAAGCGAGAAGGATTGATTTTGTAGTTGTCAAAGACGGTAAAGTGGTTGATTCCATTGAAGTTACGTCAAAAACAGCCGATAAGACCAGTCAGATCGCGAAGGAAACAAGAATCAGGGAATCGGGAGGAAATTATATCAGAGACTATGACGGCAATCTGATCAGGATTCCGGATAATGTCTGCACGAGGATTGAAAGGAGGGAATAGAGATGATAGCAATCTATGATAAGGCTCAGTGGCATATCGATGCAGGGGAAAATGCGAATTCAGTCATTGCCAGAATAAAGGCGGTATTTGAATTCCTTAACGATAAAGACCTTTTAAGCGCGGAGGGGAAGGAGTTGCTAGAATTGGGGATAGACAGCAGCGCTTCTCTGAATGAGAGAATGGTTACGGAAAAAGGCGGGAAGTTTCTGGAAGCGCATTATAATAATGTAATCCATTATGGGGAAGATAAGATCGCCGAAGGACTGGAACAGGAATATAAAAAATTTAACGAATAAGGTTCCGGCTCTGGCGGATCAGCCCGATACATGAAAACGGGAATGATTCCATTATACAAGCTGTTCATCGGCCCGTGACAAAAGATTGTTCTGAAATTTCTTTGGAACAGCCTGTTGTCGCGGGCATTTTTGATTCTATCCCAGCCGTCTCTCCCTCTTGCAATCCCTCCCTGCAAATGCTACAATCAATCTCAGAATATGAATTCCAATCACTGCAATCCAAAGGAGGGAAATTCTATGTTCAAACGCCGTTCCCGCACATCCGCCCGCGCTGCGCAGTTCGATCGGACCGGCAAATATCCCGTAATCCGCGCCAGTATCTGCACGGGCGAGCAGGTCGCGGGATTTAAGGACAAGACAACCGGTAAGTTCGAGGAGCTGATGCTGATCAGAGACAGGGCGGATCTGGCGGAATTCCTGGAGCGATACGGGGTAACGGAAGAAGAGATACGAAAGGAATGGTAGAAGCGATTCATGAAGAGACAGGGAAATCTTCAGGAAATATCGGACGGCAGACTGTACGGTCCGAATGACATGGTCAGGGCGGACTGCGGCGGCTGCGAGGGGTGTTCTGCCTGCTGTACGGGGATGGGGAATTCCGTTATTCTCGATCCCTATGACGGATTCCGTCTGACATCAGGGCTGCGGCGCGGCTTTGAGAAGCTGCTCGGCTCCTGCGTGGAGCTGAATCTGCAGGACGGAGTGATCCTTCCGAATCTGATGATGAAGGGAGAGAAGGAGGCCTGCGTTTTCCTGACGGAGGAAGGAAGATGCTCGGTTCACGCATTCCGGCCCGGGGTATGCAGACTGTTCCCGCTGGGGAGATATTACGGGGAGGATGCTTTGCCGCGGGAATTCCGGTATTTCCTTCAGATCAATGAATGCAGAAAAGAAAGACGGTCTAAGGTGAAGGTAAGCAAATGGATTGATACGCCGGATCAGAAGCGGTATGACCGGTATGTTCTGGACTGGCATAATTATGTGGAGAAGACGGCGGAGGCGATCCGGCAGGAGAGAGGCAGCGAGGAGGAGGTACGGCAGAAGGCGAAGGATAGAAATCTGTACCTTCTGAATCGGTTCTATTTTAAGCCTTACCGGACGGAGGAGGATTTCTATCCTCAGTTCTATGAAAGGCTTGAGACTCTCTGACGGCAAACAAAAAGGAGTGATAAGATGAAGATAAGACTGAATTTATTTCCTGAGGGCAGAAAACGGGCTCTTACGATGAGTTATGACGACGGGGCAGACAGTGACGAAAGACTGGTGGAGATCTTTAACCGGTGCGGGATTAAGGGAACCTTCCATTTGAACAGTTCCAGGCTGAATCTGGCCGGAATGGAAAGAAATGGGAAGAAGTCAGGGCTTTATGAGGGGCATGAGGTGTCGGTCCATACGAAGAATCATCCGCATCCGAAAGAGCTTCCGGATACGGAGCTGATAGAGGAGATCCTTGGAGACCGGGCGGCGCTTGAGGAGCTCTGCGGATATCCGGTGCGCGGAATGTCGTACCCGTTCGGAGAGTATACGGAGCATATCATGGAGATTGCTCGTCTGTGCGGAATGGAATACGGCAGGACGGTTGCGGCAACGGGAGGGTTCGCGCTGCCGGAGAATTTCATGGAGTGGCATCCGACCGCGCATCATAACGCGGATTTACAGACCCTGTGGGATCGGTTTATGAGAGCCGGATCCGGTCCGGAGGATCCGGAGCTGCTGTTTTATCTGTGGGGGCACAGCTTTGAATTCGACAGACAGGATAACTGGCAAGTTATTGAGAACTTCTGTAGAATGGCGGGAGGACGGGATGATATATGGTATGCCACGAATATCGAGATTAAGGATTATGTGACCGCGCTTCGGGGGCTGGTGTTCGGCGCGAAGCGGGATATGGCGTATAATCCTTCCTGTATTGATGTCTGGATCACTGCGGACGGACAGCCGGTCAGAGTGAAGGCAGGGAGCCTGACACGCTGGTAACAGGATGCCCGGACAAGCCTCGGCATTCTCTGAACGATACCGTACAGACAATGTCAAAGCTTATCCGAAGCCGTCAGGCCCGGCGGTCTGACGGCTGGCCTTCCGTAGAACGGCGGAACAGCACCCGGGAAGCAATATAGCTCTCCATAAACTGATCGTGCGGATACCGGATGCGGTAGAGAATCTGGTTCGCCAGCCGTCTGCCGATATCATAGTTATAGACCTGAACCGTGGTCAGCTCGACCGGGAAAGGGTTCTCAGAATTGCCGTCAAATCCGGATATCATGATGTCTTGGGGAATTCTTAAGCCCTTGGCGAGCAGGAGCGACATAAGGATCCCGGCCACATGATCGCTGGCGCAGACAAAGGCTTCCGGCATGGAAGGAAGTCTGTCTACAAATTCTTCGATTTCATCCTTATAGGTATCTGCGCCGATGCTTCCGATCAGAGACAGATGTGGATCGAAGACCAGGCCGTGTTCCTTCAGCGTATCAATAAATCCTGAGAAGCGTTCATAGTTGCTTCGAGCATAGTGAATATCTCCGATGAAGCCAAGAGAAGTCTTTCCCTGCCAGATGAGGTGTCTGGTGATTTCGGCAGTACAGGGGGCGTTCTTCATCATCAGCAGATCCCCGTTGAGTTCGCCGGCTTCTATATTTGTCGGTATGTCCAGAAATATTTTCGGAACAGACAGAGAAGCAAGAAGGCGAATGAGATGTTCGTCGTATACATTCATTATAATAATGCCGTTGACGGTTCCGTTCGTCAGTGCGGCAGGCAGCATATATTCTTCACTGCCTGCCGCCGGCAGGTAGGTATACAGCAGATTGACGTTCTTGCCGGAGAATTCCTTCGCAATTTGGTGTATGATAGTCATCCAGAACTGCGAGGTCTCAGGCCGGCAGACAGCCACGGCAATATTTGTGGCTCCGGATACGGAGCCTACTCCGCTTTTGGAGCCTGTTTCCAAGGCGAAGGCCGCTTTGGGAAGCGAATCGTCAAAGACGGATTTCGTGGGGAAAATATAATTCATCTCATGAGCGCGGCTGATAATTTTTTCACGCAGGGCATCCGATACGCCCTCATGACCGCTGAACACCTTCCATACAGTTGTACGGGATATACCGAGAGAATTGGCAATATCCTGCAGGGTCGTTTTCTTCATGGCAATCACCGTTTCTGTTCAATATTTATGTCAAATCATTCTGTTTTTGTGACCTTTCCGTTGCCGAAGAGGACGAGCGCGCCGCTGCCGTCAGAGGCCGGGCATGAAATTTCATAGCTGTGTGAAGTCGTTTCGATCCGGTACGGCAGATCGGCGATGCGGGAATTCGTTTCTGACGGAGCATATTCCTTCAGAATTGCCTGAAGCTCCTCAAGGCTGCCGCTGAAGCGTCCGTTCAGCTGCGCGTATATATTCTGCGCATAATAGAGCTTTCTCAGCTCCCACTTGCGGTATTCATCCTCGGGGATGGAGAAATCGGACTCTGCCTGGCCTTCCTCTGCAAAGAAGAGGAATCCCCACAGCTCGGGATAATGGATATTAATGACTCCGGTGGGAGCCCATACCCAGTTGTCCTCCGGCAGCGGGTCGGAAGATCCGGGTCTGGTGCGCTTGTGGTAGGTTCCGTCCGCCGCGTCAACCTTCCACTGTACTCTTGAGAAGTTAAGACGGAAATAATCGCCGGGCTTCGGAGCTCCCTTCCTCGCAAGACATTCCGTCAGGGCGGCGAATGGCATCACAATCTCGACAGACCAGGAACGGCTGCCGGCTGACGGATCGTTGATGCTGCCGTCTACGGACACGGCGGTCTTAAGTCCGTGAATATCATAACCGTTCAGGGCATCCCCGCCATCGCGGTATGCCACCGGCAGAAAGAGATCCCATACGGTGTTAAGAACGTTCATTTCGAATTCATAATACTGCTGCGTATCGGAATCCGGGTCAATAAATACTTCAAAATCATTGTCGTGGAAAATGACCTCGTCTCTTCCGGTAACGGTTCCCCAGATCTCGTCACCGTCCAACACGGCTCCGATATATAAGTTCTCATCATCCCACAGAAGCTTCGCGCGGGTAGGGAAACGGGGAGCGGGCATATGAGGCCCTTCGATATCCTGAAACAGCTCGGTGAAAGGAGCATTCGCCCAGAATTCCTTGTTCAGATTACCGTCAAGAGTAAACGGGGCGGATGCGCGCCGGCAGACATAGACCGGCGGCGCGAAGCCGACAGCCGGGATGGGAATTCGTACATTCTTCATAAGCTCTCCTTTTATATTGTTAACATATTTAGGTTACGTTGTTAAAATTATAGCATTGCAGGCATGGAATATCAACTGAAAATCTCTTAAATTATGAATTATAATCGGCTATTTTCCGATTGACAGATGTTAAACGGCAGTATAGAATGATGAAGATAAATGAACAAAAAAGAAAAACTGAACGGAGTCCGGTACGCGGAAGGGATGGAGAGCCGCGGACGTCAGGAGGGACTCCCTTTTGTATGTGCAAATACAGGTAAATCGACTGAAGATGCAGGAGGTAGAAGACATGGATGAATGGAAGGCGGAAGACGGCTTGCAGGAGGAGCAGGAAGTGACCGCAGAAGAGGAAATGCGCGGAGAAGAGAAGCAGGAAGAGAATAAGGAAGAGATTGTTGAGCACGGAGTGCACAATTACAGCGCTGCAGATCGTTATGTATGGCCGACGGATCCGGCGGTAAGGAAGAAGCTTGAGTGGTTCCAGGATCAGAAGCTGGCACTTATGATGCACTGGGGACCGTACTGCCAGCTGGGAGTTGTGGAGTCATGGGCGCTGTCGGATGCGGATGCGGAGTGGTCCAGGACAGGAATTGACTGGGAAGCGACGGGCAAAGAGTTCAAGGAGCAGTACAATGCGCTGAACAAGACGTTTAACCCGATTCGTTTTGATCCGGAAGGATGGGCGGATATCGCAAAGAAGTCCGGAGTGAAGTACCTGGTATTTACGACAAAGCACCATGACGGGTTCTGTATGTGGGATACAAAGTACTCCGATTACAGGATAACGGCCCCGGACTGCCCGTTCCATACTCATAAATACGCGGATATCTGCGGCCATCTGTTCGAAGCATTCCGCAAGAAGGGGATTGGAATTGCCGCGTATTTCTCCAAGGCCGACTGGCATGTGGACAGCTACTGGAAGAAGGGATGCGAGAGAGGAGATTATATGTGGCGCGGACCGTCCTATAATCCGAAGGAGAATCCGGAAGAATGGGAGCGCTTCGTAACCTTTACTCATAACCAGATTAAGGAGCTGGCAAGCGAATACGGTCAGATCGATATCATGTGGTTCGATGCGGGCTGGGTATGCGAAAGAACAGGACAGGATATCCGTCTTGGCGAAGTAATCGATCAGGTACGCAGATGGCAGCCCGGAATGCTGTGCGCGGACAGAACGGTGGGAGGACCTTACGAGAATTACATTACCCCGGAGCAGTGTGTTCCGGAGAAGCCGCTCAATGTGCCGTGGGAGAGCTGCATCACGCTGGGAACGTCTTTCTCCTTCGCCTATGAGGATACTTATAAATCTCCGAGAGAGGTTGTGCAGCTGCTGATCGATATCGTTGCCAAGGGCGGCAATCTTGCGATTAATGTCGGACCTCAGCCGGACGGAAGACTTCCGAGAGGAGCGGTGAAGTCCCTCCTGGGCATGGGAGAGTGGCTGGAGGCAAACGGTGAGGCAATTTACGGAACGAGAGTCTGCGCGCCTTATAAGAAGGATAATATCGCATTTACCCGCAAGGGAAGCTGCATCTACGCACTGGAGATGTTTGAGGAAGAGGAGTCCGAAGTGCCTGAGAGCGTGCTGATTCCGCTGGTAAAGGAACCGGGAAAAAAGCCGGGTAAGGTTTCGCTGCTTGAGACCGGCAGGGAGCTTGAATATGAAATTGTTTCGGAAGGAATTCTGGTCAGGACTCCTGTGTGGACAGGAAAGGCGCCTATCGCCAGAGTCTATAAAATTGAGGAGGAACAGGAATGAAGCTGATTGGGTATGCGAATGCGGATGACCTGGCAGGAATGACACAACAGGATGTGAACGCGCTGGATGTGATTAATATCGCATTCGGAAAAGTCTGTGAGAATCAGGTGGTATGGAACGGCGAGCCGTACAGGGAGGCACTTGCCCGTATCAGGGAGCGTAAGCCCTCTGTCCGGATTCTTCTGTCCGTGGGCGGCTGGAGCGCCGACGGTTTTTCTCAGGCGGCCATGACGCAGGAGGGAAGAGAGAGCTTCGCGAAGAGCGGCGCCGGAGTGGTTCGGGAATATGGTCTTGACGGAATTGATATTGACTGGGAGTATCCGGGATCTTCTCTGGCCGGAATCCATTCCCACGCAGATGACAGGGATAATTTCACGAAGCTTCTCGCGCAGCTGCGGCAGGAGCTTCCGGCTCCCCGGATGGTTACGATCGCTGCTGGCGGAGATACTTATTTTGCGCTTCAGACAGATATGAAGGCTGCATCGGAGTATCTGGATTACGTTCAGCTGATGACCTATGATCTGCAGGGCGGCTTTCAGAAGGTGACAGGGCATCATTCCGCGCTCTATTCCGCGCCCGGCAATCTGTTCGATGTCAGCGTGGATAAGGCGGTACGCGTATTTATGAACGCAGGCGTGCCGGCCGGCAAGCTTGTGCTCGGAATCCCGTTCTATTCAAGAATGTGGAAGGGTGTAAAGAGCCTGGATGCGGAAGGAAAGCCACTTCAGACGGGCAATGTCAGGACTCCGGGACTCGGGCTTGAGGCGGAGACGATTGGCATGTACGGCCCGGATTATACCGGACTTGCGAATGACTGCATCGAGAAGAACGGTTTCACAAGGTACTGGGACGACGCGGCGAAGGCGCCTTATCTGTATGACGGAAGCTGCTTCATAACCTATGAGGACGCGCAGTCGATTCGCTGCAAAATCTGTTATGCAAAGGAAACGGGGCTTTTCGGCGCCATGTTCTGGGAGCTTCGCTGCGATAAGACAGGGACCCTGCTGCCTGCTGTCAGAGAAGCGATGGATGCGGATGAGAGGGGGACTGTATAATGCTCTCACAGCAGCTTAAGGCATATGCCGCCGAGCATTATGAGGCGCGGAAGCCATATTTTACTGCTCTTTCGGAGGATCTTGAGAAGGTGCTTGCGGAGTGTACGGAGGATGAGCGTACCCTGATGCAGTTCTTCTACGGAACCATGCCTCTGCGGGATGCGGGAGAATATGACAGCGCCGTATTCCTGGGATATGTAAGGCATGCTCTCTGGCTGAGGGAGAATGTGGCCTGGTGTAAGGAGCTGCCGGAGGATATCTTTGTTCAGCATGTTCTGTATTACCGGATTAATTCTGAGGACATTACAGACTGCCGCGCCTTTTTCTATGGGCAGCTGGCCCGCCGGATTGAGGGCCTGAGCCTGATGGAGGCCGTGATTGAGATTAACTACTGGTGCGCCGAGCATGCAACGTATCAGTCAACAGATATCAGAACAGCCTCCCCTATGACGCTGTATCGCTGCGGAAAGGGGCGCTGCGGGGAAGAGTCCACGTTCGCGGTGACGGCCTATCGCAGCGTGGGAATTCCCGCGCGTCAGGTGTATACGCCGAAGTGGGCGCACTGCGACGATAACCATGCGTGGGTTGAGGTATATGTAGAAGGCGAGTGGCATTTCCTCGGAGCCTGCGAGCCGGAGGAGGTTCTGAACCGCGGATGGTTTGCCGGTCCTGCAGGGCGCGCTCTGCTGATTCATACCCGTACCTTTTCCGATTACGGCAAAGAAGACGGCGAAGAATATATCGGAAGAGAACACGGCGTGCACTTTTTTAACCGTACATCCTATTATACGAAGACACGCAGCTTTACCGTTACGGTAAAGGACGGGGACGGCAGTCCGGTTTCCGGCGCGTCGGTTGCCTTCGAGATTCTGAATATGGCCTCTTATTCGCCTGCGGCAACATTGTTTACCGACGAAGCGGGGCAGGCTCGTATTACCCTGGGGCTCGGTGATATTCAGTTGTGCGCGAAGAAGGGAGAAGCTGCCGCGTGGAAGAAGGTTTCCACGAAGCAGGATGCCGTTTTGACGCTTGAGAAGGGCGCTCTGACAGCCGGGGGCAGAACGGAGGGCCTGTGGGAAGCGCCGGTGGAATGTCTCCTGCATCCGGGCAGGCAGACGAGCGAACAGAAGAAGAGAAATGAGGAACGTGTGAAGGAAGCGGCAAGGCTGAGGGAAGAAAGGCTTGCGGCCTGCTTCCATGCTGAATATGCAAGAGAATATCCGCAGGAAGAAGAGATGTTTCGGATTGCGGGCGCGAATATTACGGAGCTGTACCGTTTCCTTGACAGGGACAATAATCCGGATCGGCGGCTGATGCTGCATCATTTGGCAGTTAAGGACTATAAGGATTTGAGAGCGGACGTGCTCGAAGATCATCTGAACTGTGAAAGAGGAGAGCTTCCGGAAGAAATCTATGCCGAATATCTGCTGAATCCGAGAATTCTGATGGAGGAGCTGACACCGTGGCGCGGCTATATCAGAAAGTATTTCACGCAGGAAGAGAAGGAGGCGTTCCTTGCGGATCCGAACCGAATCTGGGACTATATCGGACGCAATATCGATTACAGTCCGCAGGAGGATTATGATACGATCTGCGCGACCCCGATTGGCTGTCTGAAGATGAAGCAGGGGAATCTGCGGGCAAAGATGATTCTGTTTGTGGCGATCTGCCGCAGTCTCGGAATTCCCGCGCGCATCAGCAGGCGGAATTTCAGGCCGGAATATTACAGCCAGGGCGGCTTCCTTATTCCGGACGGTTTCGCGCAGAACGGGAAAGAGGAGCGAAAGGAAGCGCCGGCTGTTCTTAAGATACAGGTGCATGAGGGATCGAAATGGAATTATTTCCAGGATTGGACCATTGCAAGGTGGGAGGGAGGAACGTTTCGGCCTCTGTTCTTTAGGGAGTTTGATCCGCTTGAGAATACGGCTGTGCTGAATCTCGAGTCCGGAATTTACAGACTGGTAACGGTGCAGCGTATTCCGAACGGCAATCAGTATCTGGCTGTGGAGGTCCTGCATCTTAAGTCCGGGGAATCCAGAACCGTTCTGCTTGAGAGACATGCTCTGGATGTCAGTGATATGCTGGTTCATTATGAGCTGGAGGATTGTACGCTTACCGATTCCCGCGGGGAATCTGTGCGGCTGTCGGCGCTGTCCGCAGGAGAACGCAGGCTGTTTGCCTTCCTCGGCGTGGGAGGGGAACCTACCGAGCATGTGCT
>DVNP01000007.1 GCA_018714285.1 Candidatus Caccomorpha excrementavium
TCAGCTCGTTCCAGTACCCGTCCACATAGGCCTCCTGCATGGGCGTATCGTATTCGTCCAGCAGGATTATTACCTTCTTCCCATAGTACCGGAACAGGAAATCGGACATTTTATACAAGGCTATCGTTGCCACTACCTCCGGCATATCCGGCCTGACCTCCAGAAAAAAATTCCTTTCTTCCGCCGTCAGTAATCCGCTGTCCAGCAAAAAGTAATGTTTACTGTACAGATCCGTGATCAGCTGACATATTCTCGTTTTCGTATCCCGGTAATTCGTCTCCTTCACATTGGCAAAGGTCAGGCTGATGACCGGATACGTTCCCTGCAGCCTGCGGTACGCCTCCTCCTTCCAGATCGACAGCCCTTCAAACAGGTCTCCCCGGCCCGCATATTCCACGGAAAAGAACTGCTCCGTCATACTCATGGTCAATGTCTTGCCGAACCTTCTGGGGCGGGTAATCAGAGTAACGCTGTCCCGGCTCTCCCACCACTCCCGTATGAAGTCCGTCTTGTCAATATAAAAGCAGTTGTTCTCTATTATCTCGCGAAAGCTCTGAATACCGATTCCAACCGTACGTGCCATTTTCCTGCCTCCCTGCTTCTTTCCAGACCCTAATCCCGCGCTTTGTTCTTGTTCTTCTTCCTTCTATCCGATCAGCACCGTCTTTCCTTCAAAAACAAAGCCGTACTTCCGGATCCTGTCCGCCGGAATTCCCTTCGCCAGCAGAGCCGTCTCGTACTTTCTATCTTCTATCTGCTTTCGCGCATTCCGCAGGGTCTCCTCCGGATCCTTCTCTTTCCTGGGATTGAACACCTTGAACTCTATGATAATCGCGTCGTCCTTCCGCGAGAGCGGCTCCAGCATCACATCATACCGCCCAAACCCGCTCTCGCGGTTCGACGTCAGCGCATACCGGTCTCTCAGTTCAACCATCAGCCCCAGCACAAAGCCATGATAGAAGCGTTCCGGCTCCGCTTCCCCGGCTCCGCCTTTTCCCGTATCGAAATAGCTGAAGGTCGCCAGGGTCACACGGTTCATATATGTGTTCATGGCATCTATGTCTCCCAGCAGCAGCGCCCTGATGAAATCGTTATAATCCGCTCTGCTCTCTGAAAACCAGCTCCCTACCATCCTCTGGAACATCAGCCTGACTTCAAAATTGGTAAGCTCCAGCTCATATTCCGGATCCTGATAGTTCCCTTCCTCATCATATCCGTCATCATCCCCTCCGAAGGATACCGCCTTCAGATACCCGGCAGCCAGCAGCAGGCTCCAGATCGCCTCTTCATTCGTATCCAGCTGATTATACACAATCTGCTCCTCAATCCGCGTCCGCAGCGCTTCTCCCTGAAGCAGGCTTTCAAACTCTGTCTTAAGCTCTCTGTCCCCTTCCCGGATCAGTTTGCTCACCAGACTGTTGGAGCTGGTGTTGGCCCAGTAGGTGCGAAGCTTTCCTGTATCAAGATAATTCAGGATGGACCAGGGATTATAGATATCCCTCTGCCCTCCGAACACAAACCCGTCGTACCAGTATTTTACCTTTTCTTTCCCTTCATAGCCGTATTCGTCCATGGCGGCAAAGACTTCCTCTTCCGTGAATCCGAAGGAAGCCGCGTATTCGTCGGATGTAGCCGTTATGACCTTCAGGTTATTCAGATCCGAGAATACGGACTCCTTGCTGATCCGGGTAATTCCGGTCATGATGGCCCGCTCCAGCCACGGGTTGGTCTTAAATGTCGAATTGAACAGGCTTCTCGTGAATGCCGTCAGCTCGTTCCAGTACCCGTCCACATAGGCCTCCTGCATGGGCGTATCGTATTCGTCCAGCAGGATTATTACCTTCTTCCCATAGTACCGGAACAGGAAATCGGACAGATTATAAAGCGCCAGAGGCGCGTCTTTCTCGCTCATATCCGACGCCATCTGTTCAAAATAAATCTTCTCTGCCTCTGACAGCTGCTCACACTGCCGTAAAAAAGCATTTTTTTCATACACCTTCATCAAAAGCTGACGAATCCGGTAACTGGTGGTCTCATAATTCGTCTCCTTCACATTGGCAAAGGTCAGGCTGATGACCGGATACGTTCCCTGCAGCTGGCGGTACGCCTCCTCCTTCCAGATCTCCAGCCCTTCAAACAGATCTCCCCGGCCCGCATATTCCACGGAGAAGAACTGCTCCGTCATGCTCATGGTCAATGTCTTGCCGAACCGCCTGGGACGGGTAATCAGGGTAACGCTGTCCCGGCTCTCCCACCACTCCCGTATGAAGTCCGTCTTGTCAATATAAAAGCAGTCATTCTCTATTATCTCGCGAAAGCTCTGAATACCGATTCCTACTGTACGCGCCATATCTCAGCCTCCCTGCCTCTTCCCGCAGGCATTCCCGCCTGCGCTTCGATCCCGTTTACGATACCTTCCGTCTTAGTATCATTATACAGCAGTCCGTACCAAAATCAACAGCTTTTCATCGCGTTCTCAGACAGCTTTCTTATGATTCGCTGAAGAATCCGAATCTGACAAAGCAATAGCTGTCCGTCCAGTAATTCATGGTTCTATCCGAGATATCCGTCGCCTCCGCCTCAGATTCTCTCTCCACCCAGCTCCACTTGCCGGTGAAGCTTTCCGGTCCGACATTATAGCACTCACCCTTAATGTGATGATGCGGTCCAAACAGGTTGCGGTTCGACGCGTACATACGGACGGTCAGCGTATTCTCTCCGTCCCGCGCGGCATCCGTAATATCCGCCTGATAGGGCGCCCACAGAGAAGTCTTGACCGGCTCCCCATTAACCGACAGCAGCATCATCGGACAATTCTGCTTCCCATAATCCAGAATCACGCGTTTTCCCTCTTCCTTTTTCACCTGAAGAGTCTGAGACACGGTCAGATCCTCCGCGAAGAATAGAAGTCCCTGCTTTGTGAATTCAGGTCCGGTAAATTTCTCCGGCAGATCCGATATCACGAATTCCCCTTCCGTGACCAGCGCTCCCCTCTCGCGATCCGTAAAACCGCCTTTTGAATAGACGCCAAAATCACCCACCACATAGATGGATTCAATCTCCATATCATAGGTGAGGCTGTTCAGCTCGGTTTCATATACGTTCTCTCCGTAGAGAACATCGTATACCTTCTGTCTCTGCTCAAATCTACCCTTCAGTACAACCAGATTCTCTCCCTCTCTAACATAGGGCTTAATATCAATCCTCTTAAATGCCTTATCCTTCCACCAGCCGTTCTCCGTATACGGGATCTCATACCCGTTCACAACCGCGACGTATTTGGAAGCGTCCTCCACCGCCAGGAAGAATTCGCGGTTTCCCTCCGGCAGATGCTCTACCGTAAAGCGGAAGGTCAGCTCAATGTCGCACGGGCGCTTTAAGTCAAGCAGCTCCTTCATAACCTTAATCGCCGCCATATTCCGGAACATCAGAACTCCGTCCACACTGCAGTCACACAGATCCAGCGTAAGAGAATTCCTCCCGATCGAATCAATTCTCCACTCTGCGCCGGGCTTTACCGTTACCGTTTCTTCCTTCACAGCCTCATAGCCGGATTCTGCCGTATCCGTCAGATAAATCAGCCGGGACTGCATCGGCAGAAGGGTAAGCGGGAAACTCGTATCCTGTGTCGCCGCATAGGGCAGATCCCGGAATTCTCCCGTATCCGCATCCATAAGCTGCGGCTTTACCTTCTTATTATATATAGTCACTTTCGTATTCCGGGTACTTGTCTGGCTATGGTTCACCAGATACAGAATCATTCCCTCATCCGTCTTCCTGATCTGATAGGAAATCTGTCCGGCCTCTTCTCCGGAATCCAGCGCGCAGCTAATCATGGCAAGTCCCCCTTCACTCATAACGGCGCGAAGCTCTTCGCAGGCCACGCTTCTGACAAACCGTCTTAACTCCTCCAGCGCTTCATCCGATCCGTTGGTAAAGGACGGGAATTCACCCGTGCTTAAGATGGTTCCTCCCTGCTTGGCGAACTCCAGCAGGAATGTAAGCGTTACCTCGTCAATCGAGTACATATGCGGCAGAATCACCGTCTTATAGCTGACCTCGCCCACAGTAAAGATGCCGTCCGACACGGATCCGTATTTTGCGATAATCGTCTCGTCTCCGTAATGGTAGCTGATATGCGCGTCAGAGAGCGCTTCGGACACCCTTGCGAACTCATCATCCAGCATACGGATCTTTTGGGTTCTTGTTCCGTCATAGCAAACATAGCCGCTCCTCATCGGATGAATCAGAAGAACGTCGGCAAGCTCCGTCCCCTCGCCAAGAGCCGCGCACAGCCGGGCCGCATAGTCGGTGAACTCCTTAAAATGCTTCCACCAGCTCTGCTGGATAAAATGCGACGGCGGATAATCCCTTTTTCTTGAACCCTTCAGCGAATAGGCCTCAAGATGCTGGCAAAGCATATTCACGCCGTTCACATACTGCCATTCCAGAATCCATTTTAACTCCTCAAAGGATACATTCCATCCGGTCAGCGCGAAGGATTCCGTAAGCACCTGCTTCTTTCCAAGCTGGCAGGCCACCGATCCGACCTGCTTGCCGATCACAGGCGTCTCGATTCTTCTGCGGAGCCAGTCAATTCCCGGAATATGTTCATACTCATAGAACGGCATTACCCCGCCCGTACTGGTCATCTGGCTGAATATGGTCTCCTCCATCATAATATGTCCGGTTACCCTGCAGTGATGCGCTTCGCACCAGTCGTAAATATTCTTCATATAATTCGTCACGAACAGATCATTCACCAGACGCCAGAAGTCATATCTGACCTTCTTATAACCTTCAAACGGCTTCCACAGCAGCGGCAGGACCTCAGTCAGATCATACCCGTATCTTTCAAGGAAGACCTCGGGCATCGGCTCCGTCCACGCCAGCTCACCGAAATGATTGCAGGTAAGTCTGGGCTCGTCCGTGAAGAATCCTTCCATATCGGTTCCGAACGACTCGCCGAATCGTCTGTAATACTCCTGATGCGTCACCTCAAGGAACGCATCCACGGCCGGCTTGTATAACACGTCAATATAATACGGCTGAATATGCTTCTTCACCACAAGGATCGTCTCTCCCGGAGCACAGATGTAATTCCTGTCATCAATCCTCTGACAGGTTCCCTCCTCTTCCCGGCACCTATACACGGCAATCATTTCACTCCAGTCAAAGTCCTGCACCGCCGGAAAGCTTAACAGCTCCATATACCGGGCATGATAATCCGGAGACATCGCGGTTACTCTTCCCCCCGCAAAGCCGCTCGGCCACCCCTCTTCATCATAAATCCATGCGGACAGTCCCGTCTCCCTGCCTTTCTCGATTCCGGCTCTGATGCAGCGATACCACTTCTCTCCGAGATACTCTGTCTTCAGGCCGCTTCTGGCATGCATAAAATAGCCGCCCATCCCCTGCTGCGCCATTTCCTCAATCTGACGGCAAAGCTCGGCTTCATCAAGCTCATCATTCCAGGAC
>DVNP01000084.1 GCA_018714285.1 Candidatus Caccomorpha excrementavium
GCGAGCCGCTGTATCTTGATGTTGTTGCGGCACTCAAAGGCACGAAATTCGATGCAGTTCCGGTTTACACAGGACGTTATGGACTTGGTTCCAAGGATACGACGCCTGCTCAGATTATCGCGGTCTATGAGAATGAGAGCAAGGATGTATTCACCATCGGCATCGTAGATGACGTAACCGGACTCTCTCTTCCTACCGGCGGGAATCCGAACACGACTCCGGAGAGCACAAAGAGCTGTAAGTTCTGGGGTCTGGGCGCGGACGGCACCGTAGGCGCGAATAAGAACTCCATCAAGATTATCGGTGATCATACGGATATGTATGCGCAGGCATACTTTGATTATGACTCCAAAAAGTCCGGCGGCGTAACCATTTCCCACCTGCGCTTTGGCAAGGATCCGATTAAGGCTACCTACTTAATCAATAAGGCAGATTTCGTTGCCTGCCATACTCCTGCTTATATCAGGAAGTATAACATGGTTCAGGATCTGAAGGACGGCGGAAGCTTCCTGCTGAACTGCAGCTGGAATATGGAAGAGCTTGAGAAGCACCTTCCCGGACAGGTTAAGAAATATATGGCCGAGCACAATATCAGGTTCTACACCATCGACGGTATTGATATCGGCAAGGAAGTCGGTCTCGGCGGACGTATCAATACGATCCTGCAGGCTGCTTTCTTCAAGATTGCGGACATCATCCCGATTGAGGATGCCGTAAAGTATATGAAGGATGCCGCCACCGCTTCTTACTCCAAGAAGGGCGACGACGTTGTCAAGATGAACCATATGGCAATTGACCGCGGCGTTGAGGGCGTTAAGGAGATCCAGATTCCTGCGGAATGGGCGAACGCTCAGGATGAGGTTCTTGCTGCCGATGTCGCCGGAGGACGGCCTGACGTTGTAAAATATGTCAATACCGTTCAGAACGCGATTAACGCTCAGAACGGCAACAGCCTGCCTGTATCTGCGTTCACGGATTATGTGGACGGTACGGTTCCGTTAGGTTCCTCCGCATACGAGAAGCGCGGCGTGGCAATCGATGTTCCGTCCTGGAATCCCGATAACTGTATCCAGTGTAACTTCTGCTCCTATGTATGTCCTCATGCATGTATCCGTCCCGTTGCGGTAAGCGATGCAGAAGCAGCGGATGTACCCGGAAAGACCCTTCCTCTTACCGGCGTGCCCGGATATCAGTTCGCGGTAACCGTATCCGTGCTTGACTGCCTTGGCTGCGGCTCCTGCGCGAACGTATGTCCCGGCAAGAAGGGCGAGAAGGCTCTTACCATGCAGAGCTTTGAGTCCCAGCTGGATGCCCAGAAGGCATTTGATTACGGCGTACAGCATGATACTCCTGCAGCGGTATCCGAGAAGTTCAAGGAGACAACCGTTAAGGGAAGCCAGTTCAAACAGCCTCTGCTTGAGTTCTCCGGTGCATGCGCAGGCTGCGGCGAGACTCCTTACGCGAAGTTAATTACCCAGCTCTTCGGCGACAGAATGTACATCGCGAACGCGACCGGATGCTCCTCTATCTGGGGCGGCTCCTCTCCTTCCTCGCCTTATACGGTGAACAAGGACGGCCATGGTCCTGCCTGGGCGAACTCCTTATTCGAGGATAACGCCGAGTTCGGCTTCGGTATGCAGCTGGCAGCGAAGACCCTGCGCAATCGTCTGATTGCCTCCGTAGAGAACATCGCAGCTTCGACCGAGAACGCCGAAATAAAGGCAGCCTGCGAGGAGTTCCTTGCAACGAAGGCTTCCTCCACCGAGAACGGCCCGGCAGCGAAGAAGCTGGTTGCTCTGCTGGAAGCATGCGACTGTGTCAATGAAGATAAGGAGAATATCCTGAAGAATAAAGAGTTCCTGGCCAAGAAGTCCCAGTGGATCTTCGGCGGCGACGGATGGGCTTATGATATCGGCTTCGGCGGCGTGGATCATGTTCTCGCTTCCGGACAGGATGTCAACGTATTCGTATTCGATACCGAGGTATATTCGAATACGGGCGGACAGTCCTCCAAGGCTACTCCTACCGGCGCAATCGCTCAGTTCGCGGCAGCCGGCAAGGAGACAAAGAAGAAGGATCTTGCTGCAATCGCAATGAGCTACGGCTATGTCTATGTGGCTCAGATCGCAATGGGCGCCGATTACAATCAGTGCATCAAGGCGCTTGTGGAAGCCGAGAGCTATCCGGGTCCTTCACTGGTAATCGGATATGCGCCTTGTATCAACCATGGTATCAAGGGCGGCATGAAGAGCGCTCAGACCGAGGAGAAGCGCGCGGTACAGGCCGGTTACTGGCATACCTTCCGCTATGACCCGAGACGCGCCGGCGAAGGCAAGAATCCGTTCCAGCTGGATTCCAAGGCTCCGACCGCGGATTATCAGGAATTCATCCAGAGCGAGGTTCGTTACAACAGACTTTCCAGAACCAACCCGGAGAGAGCAAAGGCTCTGTTCGAGAAGGCTGCAAAGGATGCTGCGGCAAAGTACGAGAAGCTGGCTAAGATGGCGGCTGAAGAATAAAACAGAAACAAATAACCCCTCCGGAATCAAGGTTTTATCCCTGCGTTCCGGAGGGGTATTTTTTTCGCTTCTATCCTCTGCCATGGTATCTTCTCTTATAACTGCTGGGCGTCTCCCCCTGCTTCTTTCTGAAATACCGCGAGAAGTAAAACTGATCACAAAAACCCAGCTCCTCTGCGATTTCACCGATCGAGCGGTTCCCGGCGGCCAGAAGCTGTCTTGCACGGCCCATAAGCAGCTGATCCATATAGCTGCCAACCGTCATGCCCGTCTCCTTTCTGAACCGCTTTGCAAGCGTACTCTCCGAGACGTTCAGCGCCTTAGCCAGCTCTTTTATCGTAACCGGAAAGGCTATTCTCTGCGGCAGTAAGGCGAAGAGCTGCGCCATTAACGGCGAATAAGTTCTTACGGCCTTATCCTGAAGATCAGCCGCCGTAATAAACCGCGCAATCGCGGAATAGATTTCTCCCTTCAGAGCGAAATAATCCGCCGGATCGCTGCTTTCATACAGTACCTTAATTCTTTCCGGATACTCCTCTCCCAAAGAAAACTCATAAGAATCCTCACAGCCCCGGAACAGATCAAACCCATCCTGCATTCGTACATTTACATGAAAATACACCTTCTCAAGCCGATCCTCGCATCGGTAATCGTAATACAATCCGTTCGGAATCAGACAGACTCTGCCCGGCAAAAGCAGTCTCTCCCTCTTCTCCCTGTTCCCTCCACCCAGTATCACAAGAATTCCGCTGCCGGATATTACATAATACAGCCGGGAATACGGGGAACAGACCTCTTCCTGATGCCATTCCCTTCCCAGACACGCGTATCCCGTCTCAACGATCTCGATTTTTACCGTTTCCGCAAGCTCCAAAAACCTCTTGTTCTGTTCTATCATACCGTATTCTCCATATTTTTAACCTGATATTCAATGGTAATTTCCCCGCCGTCCCGCTATACTGGAACTGTGAACGGAGCATTACACTACTATCATCTGCATCTATCTTATAAGGAGGGACAGCCTATGTCAAGCTATGTTACACGAAAGACGCCCGGCGATACCGCCTGGTTCACACATGACCGGTTCGGCATGTTTATCCACTGGGGTCTGTATTCCATGGCGGCGCGCCACGAATGGGTCAAGAACCGCGAATGTACGCCGGAGGATCATTATCAGCTGTATTTTGAAAACTTCAATCCCGATCTGTATGACGCGAAGGAATGGGCACGCCAGGCAAAAGCCGCGGGAATGAAATATGCGGTTATGACAACCAAGCATCATGAAGGCTTCTGTATGTTCGACAGTCAGTATACCGATTATAAGTGCACGAACACGCCGGCCGGAAGAGATCTGATCCGCGAATACGTGGACGCCTTCCGCGCGGAGGGACTTCACATCGGCTTCTACTATTCCCTGATTGACTGGCATCATCCGGATTTCCCGATTGATCCGCTTCATCCCCGCCGCAATGATCCGGACGCGTTCGAACAGAACCAGGGCCGTGATATGCATAAATATGCCGAATATATGAGAAATCAGGTCCGCGAGCTGCTGACCAATTACGGCAAGATCGATATTCTCTGGTTTGATTTCTCCTATCCCAATGCGCAGGGAACCGGAGATAAGGTATGGCAGAAGGGAGAGACAAAAACGGACTGGGAAGCGGAAGAACTGATTGCTCTGGCCCGTTCTCTGCAGCCCGGCATTATTATTGACAACCGCACCGAGCTTGAGCAGGATCTGTGGACCCCCGAACAGTACCAGCCTCTGGAATGGCAGCGCCATCCCGAGACCGGCGAACTGGTCACCTGGGAAGCCTGCCAGACCTTCTCCGGCTCCTGGGGCTATTACCGCGACGAGACAACCTGGAAATCCCCCGAGATGCTGATACGCATGCTTGTCAACACCGTTGCTCTCGGCGGCAATCTCCTGATGAATGTCGGTCCTACCGCGCGCGGATACTTTGACTACCGGGCGGAGCAGGCTCTGTCCGTCTATGCGGACTGGATGAAATATAACAGCCGCTCCATCTACGGCTGCACCATGGCAGAACCGGAATTTACCGCTCCCGCCGACTGCCGGCTGACGCAGAGCGAGGACGGAAAACGGCTGTATGTCCATCTCTTCGCGTATCCGTTCGAGACTCTGACTCTTAAGGGGTTCGGCGGCAAAATACGGTATGCTCAGTTCCTTCATGACGCGAGTGAAGTCCGTTTCACGGAAGGAACCATTAAGAGGGATAACGCCGGCAGGACAGAAGGCTCCGGAGATGATGTCATCCTTCATCTTCCTCCGGTTAAGCCGCATATTCTGGTACCGGTCATCGAGCTGATTCTTGCATAATGAAAAGGCCGCGGGCAAATGCCGTGGGCGCACGTAACGTAAGCTTCATCCGTGCTCCCGCGGCATATCTTTTGGGAAGCTGTCTTTGATTTCGCAGGGAATTCTGCGGACAAAAAAAGGACACTGCCGACTGCAGTGTCCAAGCTGGGCTACAAGGATTCGAACCTTGAGATGCTGGAATCAGAATCCAGTGCCTTACCGTTTGGCGATAGCCCAATCTTATCGTTCGTGGCTTGACCGTTTCTCTCTCAACCACGAATGATATTATAACTGATTCTCTCAAATAATGCAAGTACTTTTTTTAATTTTCTTAAATATTTTTTTCAGGGGTATTTCCATACTCCCCTCATCCTGCCGCGCAGCCTCCCTGTCCTGTGGAAATACCCGTTTTCCGCATTCTTGAGTCTCAGTCTGTCTCTCTGTCCATTCCCAGCAGCTTCAGCGCGTTCTGGTACAGAATTCTGTCCTTCTCCTCCTCTGTAAGAGGAAGTCCGCAAAACATCTCAAGCGTCTCCTTCTGCCCTCCCCACGGAGAATCCGTGGCAAACAGCATTCTGTCCGCTCCGTGATCGCTTACAATTCTGATAAACTGCTCTTTCCCGATCCGGTGCAGAGAATAGCTGATGTCCATATAGACCGGCTTTCCGACCAGGTACTCCTCCACCTCATCCCACTGATCATAACCGCCCGTATGCGCCAGAACAATCTCTGCATGCTCTGCGTCCAGGCTCTTAAGCATCCTCGCCGTCCTCTCCGGCGGACAGTGCACCGGAGACGGCAGACCAATATCAATTCCCGCATGAATCACTGTAATCAGTGACAGCTCGGCCGCATAATCAATAATCCGGACATACCTTTCATCGTCTATGAAGGTCTTCTGATAATCCGGATGAAGCTTAATTCCCTTAAGGCCCAGCTCTTTGATTGTCTTCAGCTCTCCTTTGTAATCCTCCGTATCCGGATGAATTCCCCCGAACGAAATAATCCCGTCTCTGCCCGTAATCTCCGCCGCAACTTTATTAATCGTATGGAACTGATGCGGCTTCGTCACGACCGGCAGCACGACCGACCAGTCAATTCCCGCCCGGCGCATGGATTCCCTCAGGCCGCTTAGCGTGCCGTCCGTATGCGCCCGAATTCCGCCTGCCTTCTCAAGCCCGGCTATGGTCTTCGGCGCCATGGCATCCGGGAAAGTATGCGTGTGAAAGTCAATCACCATCACTCTTCCTCCTCTATATAACTGGTCTCCAGCGTAATCACACACTGATACCTGGAATCCATCTTTCTCACTGCTTCAATTACCTGAAGCAAAAGTTCATTTTCCTTCTCTTTTCCGTAGGATCTTGGCACCACCAGATCAAAGATCAGGTTAATCTGCTGTTCTCCGTTCACAATCCGGAAATCGTGGATGGAAGCTTTCGGCTCAATCTTCTTAACCAGCTCATTTACAGCCATCTTCTTCTCCACAACCTTCTGATCATTGACTTCTACCGGATCCATGTGAATCACAAGAAAAATTCCCATTTCCCGGAGCACATCTCTCTCAATCTTATCAATCGTCTCATGCGCCTTCTCCAGTTCAATATCATTCGGAACCTCCGCGTGAATTGTCGCCATGGTTCTTGAGGGGCCGTAATTATGAATAATCAGATCATGAGATCCTACAATTCCCGGATAGCTCTGCACCTTCTTTGTAATTTTCTCGTAATCCTCCCTGCTTGCCGCCGCGCCCAGAAGCGGCTCCAGGGTATCCTTTGCAATATGGAAGCCCGCAATCAGCACCACCGCCGATACGATAATTCCCATGAATCCATCCGTCTGAATCCTCGTAACCTTCCCGATCACAATTGACAGCACCGTAGCCCCCGTGATCAGTACGTCGCCCCTTGCGTCGGCCGCCGCCGCCTTCATGACGGAAGAATCAATCCACCTGCCAAGCCTGCGGTTAAACAGAGACAGCCAGAGCTTCACCCCCATGGACAGACACAGAATTCCGACCGACAGCGCGCTGAATGTTACCTCCTCCGGATTCAGCAGCTTCGAACATGCGCTTTGAAAGCAGGAAAACCCTACCTGCACAATTAAAAACGCCACCACAAGCGCCGATATATATTCCATCCTTCCGTGTCCGAACGGATGCTCTCTGTCCGCAGGCTGGCTCGCCAGCTTCACGCCGAAGAAGCTGATGACCGAAGACGCCGCGTCCGAGAGATTATTGAATGCGTCCGCCATAACAGAGATACTGTTAATGAACAGTCCGATTCCGAGCTTCACCGCAAACAGCATTACATTGCAGATAATCCCGACCACACTCGCCAGAATTCCGTATGCGGTACGGACGGACGGATCCGTATAATCATCTTTATTTTTAATGAAACATTTTACTAATAATTCTGTCACGATCCTTTTCTCTTTCCCTCATTGATTCGAAGCGCCAGCATCGTAATATCATCCGCCTGCTTTGCCCCGTTCGCAAACTGATCAATTTCCTGCTTCATCGAGGCAAGCAGATCCTTCAGATCAAGCTTCCGATGCCGGTTCAGAGCCTCCTTCAGCCTCTGATCCGTGAACAGCTCCTCTTCCAGATTCATAGCCTCTGTCACGCCGTCCGTGTAGAGATAAAGCTCGTCGCCCTCCGACAGGGTAATCGACTCCTGCTGATACTTCATCCCCTCCATGCCGGCCAGAATAAATCCCGGCTTCACGCTGAGCCAGTCAAATTGCTGCCCCTTTCTCTTTAACAGCGGAGGATTATGCCCCGCATTCACAAAGGAGAATACCCCGGTGGAGATCTCCAGAATTCCCATGAACGCGGTCACGAACATTCCCTCCTCATTATTCTCGCACAGCTGATCGTTCGTCTTCTCGAAGATTCCCTTCGGCTCTGTCATGCCCGCCGTATTATTCTTAATCAGGGTCTTGGCAATAACCATGAAGAGAGCCGCCGGCACACCCTTGCCAGATACGTCCGCGATTACAATTGCCAGATGATCCGGATCGATCAGGAAGAAATCATAGAAATCACCGCCGACCTCCTTCGCGGGCATCATGGTCGCATAGATGTCGAATTCCTCCCTCTCCGGATAAGGCGGGAAAATGCACGGGAGCATATTCTTCTGAATATGGCTCGCGACATTCAGCTCCGCCTCCGTCTTCATCGCCCTGGAAGACCACAGAACGTTCGAGAATACCAGCTGATACATCAGCGCGAATACCAGGCAGACAATCGCGTAAAACAGAATGAAGTCAAATCCCTTATCCGGCATAATTCCGTATGTCTGAACGGTCTGCGAGATAAAGAAGAAGCCAATGCTCGTAATAAAGGGAACGAACATAAACCGGTTCATCTTACCTTCCATAACGGTAAATACCTCTTTCACCATTCTCTTCAGCAGGAAATTGTACAAAAGCACCGTAATCGTAGAGATTATGATCTTGAATATTGTAAACGGAATCGACCACTGATATCCAACCTCATAATCATATGGATTCACGGCAATGAGCGTTGTTGAAATTCCTCCCGACATAAAGGTTGTCACATTGGCAAGGAATATTCCGGATGCAATGGTAAACAGCCTTGTCGATATACTCTCCTGATAAAGCGTCAGTGCCGGAGGAATCAAAAAGATCATCCATCCGAAAAATGTCAGATAGCTGAACCAGAAATCGCTCAGGTAGGTCATGCCCAGATACATGAATGCAAAATATGCCGCAACCGCCACGATCCAGGACGCCGTGGTAACTCCTGCCGAATGCTTCCTTGTCAGAGTCATATGGGTCAGTACAATCACCATCACGCCTGAGACCGTAGAAGCCAAAGAAAACCAAAACCAGGAATCCGTTAATATTGCCATCGTATTCTCCTTTTCTTAGTCAAATGCCCCCAGATCGATAATTGCCTGCAGACATTTCATCACATACTCCTTCGTAATTTCCGGCCATTCAAAACCAAGCTCCTTTAACACCGGCATGGTATGCGGGCATTCATAGGGAATCTCGAACTGCTTTCTGTCCCTTGTGAGTCCGTCCACAATATCAACCAGGACGCTCCGCTTCTCCTGATCTGCCAGAATCGAGCGGATCCGGGAATCATAATCCTCCTCCGACACCCTTTCAACCGGATAACCGAACTCCTTCATGCAGTCAAAGATGAACGCGTAGCTCGTCTTATGGTTATTGAACACATGCCAGATACATCTGTCGCTGTCCGTCATAGCAAGCAGCACAATCGCCCGCGCCGTACAGTCAATCGGAGTATAATCCGTACTGCTGCGCGCCACGCTCTCCGGTGCGAATCCCAGCTTCGCATACACCTTCAGCGTATTCATAAAGGCATTGGACTTCATATTAATCTGGAACTCTCCGTCCGCAAACCGCCCCTGCAGATTTCCGACCCGCATAATACAGGCGTTCGTACCGTGCAGAACGGCCTCCAGCACTTCCCTCTCCGCCATGAACTTCGTACCGGTGTACGCATTTGACAGATCCTGTCCGAAATAAAAATCCGATTCTGTCAGGGACTCCCTCTGCGGCGTCTGACCCGTAATTCCGAACATTCCGACTCCCGGCGTGGAAATCTGAATCATTCTGGCCTTTCGGGCATCCGCGAAGCGAAGCAGGTTCCTGACTCCCTCCACATTCACCTGGAACATTCTGCTGCCGTATGTAAAATGCGAAACATCAGCCGCGCAGTTAAAGATCAGGTCGATCGGCTCCTCGAAGGGCTGATCGAAGATCCAGGGCGAAGAAATGTCGCCCGTAACGACAAACAGCCTTGATCCGTAAGCTGACGCGCAGCTTTCCGAGAAATAATAGAACATCAGGCTGTCAAGCCGCTTCTCGGGGGTCAGCCTGTCATTCCTGCGTACCAGCGCATAGATCCGGCAGTCCGTATGATCCAGCAGCTCCTTCAGCACATGAAGTCCGAGGAAGCCCGTTGTCCCCGTTACCAGAACGTTCTGAAACTTCTTTTTATGAACTGGCCCGTCCTTCCATTCCAGAATACGGTCAAATGCGGCATAATCGTAATGTCTGATATTCCGCCTGACATCCTCGTTGCGCGCAAGCTCCATAACCGTCGGTTTGCTGAAGATATCGGAATAAGACAGCGCGATTCCCGCCGCGTTCGCCTCGATTACAATCCTTGCCGCAAGCAGGGAATTCCCGCCCAGCTCGAAGAAATTATCGTCAATTCCGACATCCTTCATATGCAGAACGGATTCAAATATATTGCACAGAATCTTCTGCGCCTCGGTAACCGGCGGCCTTCCGCTCTTCTCGAACGTAACCTCAATCTTCGCAAGCGCCCTGGTATCCATCTTGCCGTTCAGATTCACGGGCAGCTTCTCCAGATGTACATACGCCGACGGGATCATGTAATGCGGGAGCTTTGTCTGAAGGTACTGCTTCAGCTCCTGCGTATCCACGGACTCATGCGCAGTATAGAACGCGCACAGGAAATCATTCTCATTCACATGCTTCACAATCACGGCGCTCTGATCGATTCCCGGGAACTCTGTCATCATATGCTCAATCTCGCCGAGCTCAATCCGGAATCCCCGAATCTTAACCTGCGTATCGATACGTCCGTAATACTCCAGCTCTCCCTCTGGAGTAAACTGTGATAAATCTCCGCTGCGGTAGATCGGCTTCCCGTCCAGCTGCACATACTTCTTCTTCGTTTCCTCGGGAAGATTCCGATAACCGCGGTCCGATACCGCAATTCCGCCGATACACAGCTCGCCGCGCCTTCCGAACGGAACCCTTCTTCCCTTCTTATCCAGGATATGCATCACATAGTTCTTAACGCCGATTCCTAAGTTGACTCTGCCCTTGGACGCCTTCTTCCATGTCGTTACGAATG
>DVNP01000085.1 GCA_018714285.1 Candidatus Caccomorpha excrementavium
AACGGAGGCCGAAGGGAAAGACATGGGTGCAGATATGATGAATCTGATTATAATAACAGCGCCGCAGACGCTGCTTGCAGTCAGCGCTGCGGGGATTGGGAAAGCGGCCGCGGTCGTGGGGATTACAGGACTGATTATCGGGCTGCTGCTCGGCGCGGCGGCCAAGCTCTTTGCGGTGGATACGGATGAGAGAGAATCCGGCGTCAGAGAGCTTCTGCCCGGGAATAACTGTGGCGGCTGCGGTTATGCGGGCTGCGACGGCCTGGCCGCAGCCATTGTGAAGGGCGAGGCTCCCGTGAATGCCTGTCCGGTCGCGGGAAGCGCCGTTCATGCGCGGATCGGAGAAATTATGGGGCGCGCGGCGGAGGAGAAGGAACGCATGACCGCGTATGTAACGTGCGCGGGAACCTGCGACAAGATCCGTCTGAAGTATCAGTATTACGGGATCGCGGACTGTAAAAAGCTGTCGCTTGTTCCGGGCCGCGGAGAGAAGGAATGCGTCTACGGATGTATGGGCTACGGCTCCTGTGTCAGGGTCTGCGCGTTTGACGCGATTCATGTGAAGGACGGGGCTGCCGTGGTTGACAGGGAAAAGTGCGTTGCC
This sequence comes from Candidatus Caccomorpha excrementavium, assembly GCA_018714285.1. GTDB lineage: Bacteria > Bacillota > Clostridia > Lachnospirales > Lachnospiraceae > Caccomorpha > Caccomorpha excrementavium. The sequence continues at coordinate 605 of DVNP01000085.1, forward strand.
TGCGGCCGATGTGTGGCGGAATGTCCGAATCATCTGATCGAGCTGGTGCCTTACCGCGCGCCTTACCGGGTTGCGTGCGGCAGCCACGCGAAGGGAAAGGCGGTCAGGCAGGCCTGCGACGCAGGGTGTATCGGATGCGGCATCTGTGTGAAGCAGTGCGAAGCCGGCGCAATTACCCTTACGGATCAGCTTGCGAAGATTGATTACGCGAAGTGTACGGGATGCGGGAAGTGCGCGGAAAAATGTCCGAGCAAAATCATCCGGAAGATTTTATAAAAATATAATATTATTTCTCTTTTATCTGTGTTATACTGGATATAATGCAGAGGGGCAGCTGTGAGCAAGAACAGGAGGATTACGGATGATATGTAGAGTATGCGGACGCGAGATTGCGAATGAGGACGCTAACTTTTGTGAATATTGCGGAGCTTCGGTTAAGGACGGAAGAGTTGCGGACGGATACGCGGCGGCGGAACAGGGGAATCCGCCCCGGGAGAATGCGGATTCCTTCCGGGGAACGGCGGATCCGTCCCGCGGGATGACAGATCCGTTCCGCGGAAGAACACTGGATCGAAGCGGGCGTCCCGGCGGGGACTTAAGGGCATCCGATTCGGAAGAGAAGGAACCGGTTATCGGATTCGGGAACTGGATGATTACCATGCTGCTTCCGTTCATACCGATGATTGGGCCGCTGGTGTATATGGTGATGCTGTTCGTATGGGCGTTCGGCGGGACGAACCGGACCAAGAAGAACTGGGCCAGGGCAATGCTGATTATGCTGATCATCAGCATAATCATGTTAATGATCATGTTCGGCAGCGTGTTTTCGGAACTGGGAATGCAGGGAATTCTGGGAGACGCGGTATTATAAAAACTCTCCTGCGGATGAATAACAGGGAAGCTTGACACAGGAAGGATTTCGATTTGTGAAGTCCTTCCTGTTTTTTTTGAATGAACGGTTTTGGCATATTGTACGGAAATGAGTTGTAGCAATTTCGCAAGTTATTTCGATTTTTAGAAATTAATGAGAAATATCATCATTATATGTCGGATTTTCAAGAATTAGATCATACAAAAGCAATGTAAAAACATGAATGAAAACAACTGTCAATACTTGAATTTTAACAAAAATTGGTTATAATAATATGTAAAAGAAAAAGAATTTGAGGAGGCGCCTATGAATCATCAATTAGCGGATCGGCTACGGAGCCTGATTGCGGAAAGCACGGATATTGTAGTTCTCGGCGGTGTCCGGATGGAGGAGGAATGCGGCATTAACAGTGTCCGGATGGAAAACGCCGCGTATGAGGTGGAGCAGAAGTATGGTTATTCGCCCGAGGAGATTCTGACCCCAGGATTCCTGCAGAATCGGGTCGAGTTTTTCTATGACTATTTTAAGAAGTATGTCATTCAGGCGGATAAGCTGGTACCGGGAGCCGCGCATGAGGCAGTAATGCGCCTGGAGAAGGAAGGGAGGCTGCGGGCTGTGATTACACGGTCTCCGTTCGGATTATATCAGATGCTCGGCTGCAGCAATGTGATTGAACTGCGCGGCTCAATACATAAGTATCGCTGTATGAAGTGCGGCAAGGAGTATTCGGATGCGTATGTTATGGAAGCGCCGGGGGTTCCTTACTGCGAGGAATGTAAGGTGGCGCTCAGGCCGGATCTGGTTCTCTACGGCGAGCGGCTGAATAACGGCATTACCTCAAGAGCGGCAGAGTGTGTCAGCAAGGCGGATATGCTCCTGGTTGCCGGTTCTTCCATGAAGACACATCTGACGAACCATATTATCAAGTATTACAGAGGGAAAAAGCTGATTCTTGTGAACAACAGAAGGTGCCCGAACGATGAGAAAGCGGATTATGTGATTTACGGCAGATGTGATGAGATCCTGCCCGATATTATTATGTAAGCATTCTATCCGGCGGAAGGTATCCTTCTTATCAGAAGGGATCCTTCCTGACAGAAGGTATCCTTCCTGACAGAAGGTATCCTTCTTGACAGAAGGTATGCTTTCGATTATAGTTAGGAAGTGAATGAATACTGATTCAGGAAGGCAGGAGAGGAACCATGAGCAAGGTAAGAACGAGATTTGCGCCGAGTCCGACGGGGCGCATGCATGTAGGAAATCTGAGGACGGCTCTGTATGAGTACCTGATCGCGAAGCATGAGGGCGGCGATTTTATACTGAGAATCGAGGATACCGATCAGGAACGCTTCGTGGAAGGGGCGCTTGATATTATATATGATACGCTGCGGGATACGGGACTTGTCCATGATGAAGGGCCGGATAAGGACCGCGGCTTCGGTCCCTATGTGCAGAGCGAGCGCCAGAAGACCGGCATTTATATGAAGTACGCGAAGGAACTGATTGATAAGGGCGCGGCATATTACTGCTTCTGCAGTAAGGAGCGCCTGGAGGGGCTTAAGAGCGTGGTATCGGAGGAGGATGGGAAGGAGATTACGAAGTATGATAAGCACTGCCTGTCCCTGAGTAAGGAAGAGATCGAGGCGAATCTTGCGGCAGGGATTCCCTATGTGATCAGGCAGAATGTTCCCATGGAGGGCACAACGACCTTCCGCGACGCGATATACGGAGAGATTACGGTGGAGAATTCCGAACTGGACGATATGATTCTCATTAAGTCCGACGGATTTCCGACTTACAATTTCGCGAATGTGGTAGACGATCATCTGATGCAGATTACTCATGTGGTCCGCGGGAATGAGTATCTGTCTTCGACGCCGAAGTATACGCTGCTGTATCAGGCGTTCGGCTGGGAGGAGCCGGTTTATATTCACTGTCCTCTGATTACGAATGAAGAACATAAGAAGCTGTCGAAGAGAAGCGGACACTCTTCCTTCGAAGATCTGATTGAGCAGGGCTTCGTGAAGGAAGCGGTTGTGAATTTCACGGCGCTGCTGGGCTGGAGCCCGGAGGGGAACGAAGAGATTTTCTCGCTGGAGGAGCTGGTGAAGGAGTTCGATTATCACCGGATCAGCAAGTCTCCTGCCGTATTTGATATGACAAAGCTGCGCTGGATGAACGGCGAGTATATTAAGAGAATGGATAACGGGCAGTATTACAAGCTTGTAATGCCTTATCTTAACGAGTATGTGAAAAGGGACTGCGACCGCAGGCTGATTGCGGATCTGGTGAAGACCAGAATCGAGACATTTCCGGATATCAGGGAGATGGTGGATTTCATTGACGAGCTGCCGGAGTATGATGTGTCCATGTATACGCATAAGAAGATGAAGACGAATTCGGAGAATTCGCTCACCGTGCTGACGGAGCTGCTTCCCCGCTTCGAGGAGCTTAAGGAGTATACGATTCCTGAGCTTGAGCGGGTTATTATGGGATATATTCAGGAGAAGGGAATTAAGAACGGACAGGGGCTCTGGCCGGTACGTACCGCCGTATCGGGCAAGCAGTCCACTCCGGGAGGCGCGTATGAGATTATGACGATTCTCGGCAAGGAGGAGAGCCTTAGGCGTATCAGGAAGGGAATCGAGCTGCTGAGCAGATGACGGATATGGAATTAAGTCCTGCGCAGAGACAGGCGGCGGAGCATAAGGACGGGCCGATGCTGGTACTGGCGGGTCCCGGCTCCGGCAAGACGGCTGTTATTACCAGGAGGACCAGAAATCTGATTGAGCGCTTCGGAGTGAATCCGGCCCGGATTCTGGTGATTACCTTCACCAGGGCGGCGGCGGAAGAGATGAAGGAACGGTTCCTGGCTCTTACCGGAGAGGAGAGTACCCCGGTCAGCTTCGGAACGTTCCATGCCGTTTACTTCAAGATTCTGAAGTATGCCTATCATTACAGCGCGTCGAATATTATTACGGAGGAGGAGCGTCAGCAGGCGCTTCGGGAGATTGTGTCCGGACTTGATCTGGAGCTGGAGGATGAGAAGGAATTCCTTGCGGGAATTGCCGCGGAGATCAGCCTTGTGAAGGGCGAGCGGATGGATGTGGAGCATTATTATTCCATGAACTGCGCGGATCAGATCTTCCGCCGGATTTATCAGGGATATGAGGAGCGGCTTGAGAGGCTGGGCAAGATTGATTTTGACGATATGCTGCTGCTGTGCTATGAGCTGCTGACGAAGCGGCCGGATATCCTTAGGCTCTGGCAGCAGAAGTA
>DVNP01000086.1 GCA_018714285.1 Candidatus Caccomorpha excrementavium
CAGTGAAGGACTACACTCTCTCGAGCGTCACACAAATTTTGGACTCTGCTTTAAAACTGAAGCCACCGATTCAGAGGACAAGCCCGATACAGAAGAATAGGTAATGGTTACTCCTTTCAGAGCGTTCCACACAGACCTTCCTGGGGACTTTCAACCTTAAGAAACGTGCGCCGCCAGGCGCACCGCATGAAGAACCCGGCAATGTATTCACATTGCCGGGTTTAAGCGGAGTGGGTGGGATTCGAACCCACGTGCCCTTTCGGACAACTTGATTTCGAGTCAAGCTCGTTACGGCCTCTTCGATACCACTCCAGTTATTTCACTCAACCGAGAATTTATTATACTATATCCCGGCATTATTTGCAAGTATAAATTTTAAAATCTTAAAACAGCACTGCATACCGGGTATACCCGGCAAAACCGGCTCAAAGCTCAAAACCAGAAGCTTCATATGACCGTCATGCACCGCCATATGCCGCTCCTGATTATTGATAACAAAATGTCTCCCTTTTATATCCATACCTCTTCCAAATTACCGGCTCATTCCCCTCGGAGTCATCTCCGTAAAGGGTGATTTCTTCTCCATCTGATCCGGACGGCTTTTATCCAGGATCCTTGTCTGCTCTCTGGACCTGACCGGCGCCGTCCTTGCGGGAGCTTTCCTTCCGCTCTCCCTCATCTCCTCTTCTACCAGCTCCCGATAGCTGGTACGTTCTCTGTCCGATTCCTTTTTCATTTCCTTCTTCTCTTCTTCTTTTCTTTCTTCCCTTATCTCTTCTCTCTGCGGCTGCATATTCCGCTCCTCATGCAGACGCTCATAGGTTCTCTGCATATCGACTCCCGTCATATCAAGCCCCAGCTCTGCCGCCTGGAGATCGAACATCTTCTGTACGTTTCTTGCATATGCCTCGTCAAGTCCTGTCATTCGGGCCTGATAATCCGCGCCGGATTCGCCTGCGTAAAATTCCTCCAGATCTCCGGCCAGCTTTGAATCCCGGTTCTTCAGCCCGGGCCGGATATCAACCGGAGAGGAAAGCATCGGACCGTCCGCGGTTGATTCCATCCGGCTGAACGATACATGCTCCCTGACCGATAACAGAGCCGCCACAATCTCGCATTTCATCATTGCCTCGCGGCGTTCGGGCGTCTCATCGGCATACTTTGACTCGAAGCATTCTCTGGCCGTCATGCCTCCGATATAAATCGTATCAAAAATATCAAGATTTGCCTTCTTCAATTCTTCCTGCTGCTTCTTAGGGAAATGCCTTCCGAAGAAAGATCCGAACAGCTCTTCCCCCTTCTTCTGCTGTTCCTCGTCAAGCCCCGAGAGATCGCCGGTTCCTGCCGCCTGAGCGAACGCTTCGGCATCCAGCTCATCGTCAATCTCAAACCGCGCTGTTTTTGCATGAGTCACCTCATTCTCTTCCAGTTCGGGAAGCTCCGGCTCATCCTCGTCGTCCTCCAGCTCTTCCGATATATCCTCCGGGGCCGGCCCTCTTTCTTCCTCTTCACGGAATGCTTCTATCATCTGTCTCATCTGAACGGAAACATAGACTGCAGCCATCCTGCTGCGCATGGCAAGCTGATACTGCTCAAATTCCGTATACATAGGCTTAACCTTGCCCTTTTCGTCCTTTTCCGCTATCTGATCAAGCAGCTCCTTTGCCTGCTTAGCCTTCTCCTGTGCCGTCCGGGCCCGCCGCCTGCTTCTCCCGTTCAGTCTCTGCGCCATCCCTGAGATTGTGTCTTCTCCGGCAGAATCGGACATCTCAGCCGCGCGTGCCTCCACTCTTGCAAGCAGCACCTGATTCTTCCGTTCCTCATCGGCGCGTCCGCCTTCCCGCTCATAGGTTCGAAGCAGCAGGGCAGCGCTTTCTCTCTGTCTGGGATCTTCTATGGAATCAATGGTCTCCCTCATATCAGCCGCATAACCGGCATCTACAAAGGATTCCCCAAGCAGTCTCTCCTCCTGCATGGTAAGCCCCGCTGCCATCTCTTCCTGATACATGGAAAGGAATCTTTCCCTGTCCTCTTCCTTCCAGCCGCTTCTTTTCAAATCGCTGATTACCGCGTTGTCTGCCATGATATACTCCTTCCCGCCGCATTCCGCAGGCGACCTGATCTGTTCTGATTCCTAATTATACCATAGGAAGCTTCTGTCCGGCAATCTGATTCAAAATCGACAGAATATCCTGCAAAATCGGCAGGTCCTGCCCCGTTACATACTGTAACGGAGCAGGACCAGTTCCACGCCTATCTGATCAGCCATTCTTCCGGTCTTCACTCTTTCTTCCATATCGGTTCCGAATGCAATGGCTTCTTTTAATCTGTCGCTGCTGAAGTTCTTTGCCTGAGCGATATATTTAGATACCGCATAAGGCGGAACGGAAAGCTTCTTTGCGATTTCCGCGTTCGGGACTCTGCGCCCGGCCAGATCCTTTGTACGAAGCAGCAGATTAAACTGCCGGATCAGCAGATACAGAATCGTCAGCGGCTTCTCACGGACTGCAATTAAATCATAATACAGCGCAAGCGCCTTTTTCTGATTCTTTAAGGCTACCGCCTCCGTCATCTGAAATATTTTCCCGGTTATCTGCTCCGTACAGACCGCATCGATATCTTCCGTTGTAATAACCTCTCTGTCATAAGCATAGCATATCAGCTTTTCCAGTTCGTTCCGGATATAATTCATATCACTGCCGGATCTGGCCAGAAAGTATTCTACGGTACCGGCTGTGATCTTCTTGCCTCCCTCCTTTAATACGGAGGCAACAAAAACCTTCTGATCCGCCGCGTCCAGTCCGTTCATCTCACTGATGTAGCCAATCTCCTTAACCGCCTTATACAGCCGGTTCCTCTTGTCTACTTCACGTTCCCTGAACACGATAATCGTAGACTCCGGCATGGTTCTCAGATAATCTGCCAGCTCGTTCTGCGCCTTGAACCAGCCGCTGTCCTCAATGACAATCAGCCGCCTCTCTGCAAAGAACGGCAGAGTCTCCGCCATCCGTATTACCTCATCCGCGTCAATTTCCCTGCCTTCATAGCGGGAATAATTCATATCATCCCCGCCGTCCAGAATTGCTTCCTTCAGCTTTCCGCAGTACAGTGCCTTCAGGTATTCTTCCGTTCCGCAAAGCAGATAGACCGGCTTAAACTTTCCTTGCTTAATATGCTCCTTAATCGTCTTCATATGCTAGTATACCTTGATCTCCTTCAGCATTACCTCGTCTCTGGCCGCGGTAATATGTATCCGAAGCGTGCGCACCGTACGATCCGAATCGTCAATCAGAGGATTCTGTTCCGCGAATGGATCCTGAAGCTGGCAGATCTTCTTGTGCCCGATACAGTTCCCCTGATAAAGCGCATACCTCTCTCCGCCTTCATAGCCTGCCGTAATCCGAAAGCTCTCCACTCTCTGTCCTTGAGCAATGTCTTCCTTTAATACCACATACTTTACCTCTTTTACCGGTCTGTCAAGCAGCACCGTATAAACCGGCTGAGTCGGGAAGGTCTCATCCTTTGTGACAGTCACGGGCACCTCGCTGTCGAATTCCCTCTGAAGCAGAGCTCCGAGTTCCTTAAGCCTCGCAACATCCCTGTCGTCAAATAATCCGTTCTTATCCGGCGGAATATTCAGACACATACAGGCGTTAGAACCCACGCTGTCCAGATACAGCTTGAATAATCTCTTCAAATCATGAGGTTCCTCCTCCTCATGCCAGAACCAACCCGGACGAATGGACATATTAATCTCAGACGGCACGAATGCCAGTCCCTTAGAATACATAATATTGGCAATCGTCCCTATCTCCCGTTCACTGTTATAGAGATAATCCAGACTGCCCTCGTTTGCCATGGGGCCGGGCCCTGTCTGAACCCGTCCGAACGGACACAGCTCCTGCGGCACCACCGACCATTCGGCATGCCGGGCCACACCCGCCTCATTTCCGCACCAGCGCACATCCGGTCCGAAATCATTAAAAATCAGCGCGTCCGGCTGATATCTGCGGATCAGCTCAAAATAACGCGGGAAGTCATATTCCTGCTTCCTTCCGCCCTTTCCTTCTCCGCATGCATTATCAAACCATACATAGAAGATGTCCCCGTATTCCGTCAGAAGCTCAGTCAGCTGATTGCAGAAATAATCATTATATGCCGGCGTACCGTAATACTTACAATTCCTGTCCCACGGCGAAAGATAGAAACCGAACCGGATGCCTCCTCTTCTGCACGCGTCCGCCGCTTCCTTCACAATATCCCTTTTGCAGGGACTGTTCTTGACGGAATGCTCCGTATACTTAGACGGCCACAGACAAAATCCGTCATGATGCTTGGCAGTCAGAACCATTCCCCTCATTCCGGCTGCCTTGATCGCGTCAACCCACTGATCACAGTCCAGCTTGTCCGGATTAAAAATCGATTCCGGCTCATTTCCCATTCCCCACTCTTTCCCCGTAAATGTATTAGGCCCGAAATGAACGAACGCATATCCTTCCAGATCAAACCATTTCAACTGATTCGCTGATGGGACAACTCCCGCAGCTTCCTTTAAGTATGGTATCATACCCTATCCCTTTCTGTCATGAAATCTTTTTAGCCATATCTGATCACCGTTTACTTCTACTCTTATGGCTCCATCCTCCGCTGTATTATATATGATACTTCCGGCCTGTGTCAATCTGTTAATTGTATCAGGATGAGGATGTCCGTAACGGTTATTCCTGCCGCAGGAAATAACCGTAATGAAGGGCGTCGCCGCTTCAAGGAAGGCTTCTTGGGTCGAACTGCCTGCCCCGTGATGCGCGGCCTTCAGTAACGTAATACCGCCCCTGTTCTCAAGCAGGCGCGCGACTTCTGCCTCTCCTTCTGCCTCCAGATCCCCTGTCAGCAAAGCGGCAAACCGTCCGCTTCTGATATAAAATACCAGAGAAGCATCATTCCCCTCTCCGTCATAGTCCGCTTCCGGATGCAGACATTCCATAAGCAGATTCCTGCCGGTTATTCTGTCTCCTGCCTTCAGACGGCTGACCGGAATGTCTCTCTCCTTTGCGCTCTGAATCAGTTCCTGATATCCCTCCGAATCGAAGGAACACTCCGCCACGGCAAGAGCGCCGATGCGAATGCCTCCGGCATCTCCCGACTGGTCTATCAGAGCCGTAATCCCATTACAGTGATCGGCATCTCCATGCGTCGCCACAACCAGATCAAGTCTTCGGATTCCCGCTTCCTTCAGCCGGGGAATCAGTCTGTATGTTCCCACATCGGAGACCGAACTGCTCCCGCAGTCCACCAGTGCTGCAAATCCGTCGGCCAGAATTACAATTCCGTCGCCCTGTCCGACATCAAGGAATTCCAGAACAAGCAAAGGCTTTGCCTTTGGCCAGAAGAGAACTCCAAGCAGAGGAAGAAGAAACAGGCTTCTTCTCTGAAAGCGGGAAACTCCCGCCAGCATAACGGCAAGTATCAGATAATAGCCCGCGACTGCCGCAGGCCGGGGCCTCCCGGTAATTATAACCGCGCACGGAAGGCCCTCCGCAATCTCGCATATCCACTCAAACAGCCTCAGCAAAGCATAGGCGGCGCCAAATGCAAATCTGGCCAGAGGACCGCAGAACAAACCCGCCAGGCCGCCGATCCCTCCCGAGAAGGTTACAAGCGAACTAAGCGGCAGAACCGCCAGATTCACCGGAACAGACCAGAGCGGAAGCTCAAAAAAGAACCACATCAGAACAGGCAGAAGCACCGCCTGTACACTAAGAGACGACAGCAGCCCGGACAGAAGCATATCCGCCGTCCTTCTTCTCCCGTCCCTCCCGAACAGCTTCTTCAGCGCCGGAAGCACCGTTCCCAGTCCGACAATTGCTCCAAAGGACAGCAAAAACCCTGCCTGATAAAGCTGAAACGGATTCGACCACAGCACAAAAAAAGCTGAGACAGACAAAGCAGAAAGCGTATCATAGGTTCTTCCCGCCACATATGACATCAGCAGAATCCCAAACATAACTGCCGCCCGAAGCGCCGAAACGCTGTTTCCTGTCAGAAAACAGTAGCAGCCCAGTGCCGCGGCGGCAATCAGGACGGCAAAAAGCTCGGGAATATACAGTCTTTTCAAAAGCCGGTATACGGCCATTCCAATCAGAGAAATATGGAATCCGGAAATTGCGAGAATATGTGAGATTCCTCCGACTTCATACTTCTTCTCAACCTCCTCATCCAGCATTTCCTTTTCTCCGAGCAGCATGGCCATAAGAATTCCTGCTTCTCTTGCGGGCAGATATCTTTGGTAGCTTTCTTCTGCTTTTTCTCTCCATTCATACAGCATCCGGCCAATTGAATTCTCTCCCGCTTCTGTCACACATACCGACTCCGCTCTGCAGTAATAGAAGATGCCTCCTCCCGGATCGGAAGCATAATACCAGCCTGCGTCAAACTGTCCCGGATTCGTCGCCTGCTCAAACGCTCTTACTTCTCCGAACGCCTCAACCCGATCCCCATAGCGTATACTGTCTGAATTCTCTGCATACAGCAGGAGCCATTCCTCCGTTCCCTCTTCCTCTGCGCCTTCTATCAGACAGTCCTTCAGTACAATCGAAGCCCGGCCTTCCTTCCTCGTAATTCTCTCTGCCCGGCCTGTAATTCTGAAGCTCTTC
>DVNP01000087.1 GCA_018714285.1 Candidatus Caccomorpha excrementavium
TGGGCATGAACAGGAGCTTAAGATGTTCCCAGGTGCTTTCGTTGACCGCGCTGAAAAGAGATACCGCCGTCAGATGTCCGCTCCATTCATATGTAAAATGCAGCAGACTTCCAAGCAGGACGGTGAACAGGATACCGGTCAGAGTGGAGCGGACAAGCGTTTGATTCGTACAGGATATTTTCATAAGAAGCCTCCGTTTTGGCGCGGACGCCGGAGTGATTTGACGTATAGTATATGTTGTATAACGGAAGTCTATGCGGCGGATATCGGCATCCGCGCCGCAAAGGAAGAACAGAAAAATAAAACAGGACAGAAAAGAGGATAGCTATGGACAAAGAACAGATGATTTCTTATTGTATGGAACTGGGCTGTCATGCGGCGGCGGTTCTTCCGGTATCGGAGATACCGTTCGATCCCGGACTGCGTGAGTACTGCAGAAAGAATACCTGCAGGATGTACGGCACGAATTACGGCTGTCCGCCGTTAGCGGGAGGGGAGTATGAACTGATTGAGCGGGCAAAGGGGTACGGAGAGATTCTGGTATTCCAGACCGTATTCGGACTGGAGGATTCCTTTGACTTTGAAGGAATGGTGGAAGCCGGAAAGAAGCATGAACAGACGGCGGAGGCAATCTTTGAAGGAATACGGAAGGCTTATCCGGATGGAATTTGTCTGACTGCCGGCGGCTGCAAAATATGCGAGGTCTGCGCCGCGGGAACCGGCGAAGCCTGCCGGTTCCCGCAGCGGTCGCTTTCCTCGCTGGAAGCGTACTGCATAAATGTAAGCGAGCTGTCGGAAAAATGCGGAATGAAATACATAAACGGTGTGAATACAGTAACATATTTCGGAGGAGTTCTGTTTTAGAGCTTCCTTCTTCTGACAGCCATATTGGAGATCACTTCTGTCTATGCATGAGGAATATTCGTGAATTCGGAGATCTCCCGGCTGACTGTACACAGATCATCCGTGCTCAGATCGTGAATATCTTCATGTCCGGTGATTCGGGCAATGGTCTCTAATTCGCGGGCAGAGACGGTCAGGTAATTTTCAACCCTCTTCGCTGCCGCGTCAACCGAAAGGCGCCTGCGAAGCTCCGGATCCTGAGTTGCTGCGCCGACCGGGCACATGCCGGAATTACAGATGCGGTACTTCTGACAGGCAGCTGCCATCAGAGCGGCGGACGCGACGGCAACGGCGTCCGCGCCCATTGCGATTGCCTTGGCAAAGTCCGTTGATACCCTCAGTCCGCCGGTAATTATAAGGGAAATGTCCGGCGCGTGTTCATTCAGGTATTTCCTTGCGCGGTACAGGGCATAGACGGTCGGAAGAGAGGTTGCTTCCTTCAGAAGCTTTGGGCTGGCTCCAGTTGCTCCGCCTCTTCCGTCTATTGTGATGAAATCCGGTTCGGCGTAGACCGCAAAGGCAAGGTCGCGCTCAATATGGCCCGCCGCAAGCTTGATTCCGATCGGTCTTCCAAGTGATATATCGCGCAGGGAGGATACAATTATCTTCAGATCCTCCTTCGTTCGGATGAATTCAAAGCGGGAGGGGCTGATAATATCCTCATTTACGGCCTTGCCGCGAATCCTGGCAATCTCTTCCGTAACCTTCTCTCCAGGCAGATGACCTCCCATTCCCGGCTTGGTTCCCTGACCGATTTTGATCTCAATTGCATCGGCTGCGCGCAGATTCTCTGTTGTCACACTATATACATTTGGAACATATTCAAAGATATAGCGCCAGGAGCTTTGCATCTCTTCGGGAAGAATTCCGCCTTCTCCGCTGCACATCGCGGTCTTCGCAGCGGCGGAGCCTTTGGCAAGCGCGAGCTTAACCTCTTTTGAAAGCGCTCCGAAGGACATGTGTGAGATATATACGGGACTCTCAAGAATCAGAGGTTTGGCGGCATTCCTGCCGATTACGGTCCGGATATTGACCGGAGCATCCTCATCAAGCGGCATCGGATCCAGCTGAGCGCCAAGAAGAAGAATATCATCCCAGCCCGTGACCGGAAGGGTCGTGTTCATTGCTTCGATAATGGTCCTGCCCGTTACCGCCATCTCATGAATATCCTCCATGTGGCGATCATAGGGATCCTGAGAGCGTTTGAATTCCTTTGGATAATCAAGAGAGATTTCTTTTTGTACCGTTTCTCCATGAGAGACAACGGAAGAAACTTCCCGGAACCGGCTGACAGACGCGCGGCAGATCGGACATTCCCAGTCAGGCGGAAGGGATGCGAACGCGGTTCCCTCTACGGCTTCGTCATAAACGAATCCGCATACATCACATTTGTAATTTGCCATAAAAACCTCCTTTGAAATAATAATAATTCCTGATATTGTTAATTATAGCATAAAAAAAGGCAAAATGCCAGAAAAAACGTGAATTTTTCTGGCATTTTGCCGGACTTCCCATTATCAGAAAGAACCGTCAGAGGAGCTTCCGGATTCGAAAGAATTGTCGGAGCCGTCTTTTGGAGATCCGCTTCTGTCATTCGGAGCGCTCTCATCCGGAAGTGCCGAACCGCTAAATCCGCCGTTTCTGCCACGTCCTCCGCCCTGTCCTCCAAATCCTCCGAAATTCCCGAATCCGCCGGAGACTGCTTCTCCGTTCTCATTTACGCTGGTCAGGATTCCGGTGAGCGTAATCCGGGCTGCTGACGCATTGCCGGTATA
>DVNP01000088.1 GCA_018714285.1 Candidatus Caccomorpha excrementavium
AGCTGATTCAGCGTCTGCTCCCGCTCATCATTCCCGCTGCTCCCATAATGAGTATCCCTGCTTTTGCCGATGGCATCCACCTCATCGATAAATACAATACACGGCGCATTCTGCTGCGCCTGTTTGAACAGATCACGAACCCTCGATGCGCCGACACCGACGAACATCTCCACGAAATCCGATCCAGTCAGAGAGAAGAACGGCACCTTGGCCTCACCCGCCACAGCCTTGGCAAGCAGAGTCTTACCGGTTCCAGGCGGTCCTACAAGCAGAGCCCCTTTGGGAAGCTTGGCTCCGATTCTGGTATACTTGCCCGGATTATGCAGAAAGTCCACAAGCTCCTTCACGGATTCCTTCGCCTCTTCCTGTCCCGCGACATCCTTAAAGGTCACTCCCGTCTCCTTTTCCATATCGTACAGCTTTGCATTGCTCTTACCGACTCCGCCCATCATTCCACCGCTGTTCCTGGTAATGGTCCGGAACAGAAACCACATAACGCCATAGATCAATACCAACGGAAGAATCCACGCAATCAGAATATCCACAATGGTTGTACTGCTGTCTACCACTTCCCGGTAATACACCGCTCCGGACTCCTCAAGCAAATCAAGAGGAACCTCCCCGATAATTCCGGTGTAATATGAAATTGAATAACCGTACTCATCGCCGAACGGCTGCTCAATCGGTTCAATCAGATATCGATCCCTGTCTACCTGCACTACAACGGTCTTAACCTGCTTCTCCTCCAGAAGCTTTAAAAATTGCCCATACGAAATCTCCTGCGTTGTACTGTTCTCCATCTGCCTAGACATATAGCTGAACAGCAGCAACATCACAACCGCCACGGCAAGGCAGAAAATCATACCGCTTCTGTTGTTCTTTTTCTTATCGTTATTATTATCCATGTGTACCTCCCGTGTCCAGATCTATGTTCATTATAATGTTAGTTTAACCATAAATCAATATGTTAGTTCTGAATTTTTTGTGTCCGAATCAGAGGAAGGAGCCTCTCCTTTTGTAAATTTTTTAACTTTCCTCTGGATTTTTTCTTCCATATATAGTATAATAGCGTGTGATTTTTAAGTCAGACAAGGACGTCCGTTCTTAAAAGCCTGTTTTCAGACCCTTTTTATCCCTCCGAATCAGGCCGCATGAATGGGCGTTTTTTTTATTAACAGAGCAGCTGCGGATACCGCTGCCTGCATTTCCTGACAGGAATGCGCAGCGCGCCGCGAAGAATTGGAGGATTATTATGGGCGTAAAGTATGTTTTTGTAACGGGCGGTGTCGTATCCGGACTGGGCAAGGGAATTACAGCCGCCTCTCTCGGACGACTTCTTAAGGCCAGGGGCTATCATGTCACAATGCAGAAGTTCGATCCTTATATAAATATGGATCCGGGTACGATGAACCCGATTCAGCACGGAGAGGTCTTCGTGACGGACGACGGGGCGGAAACGGATCTGGATCTGGGACACTATGAACGTTTCATCGACGAAAGCCTGAACTGCCGTTCCAATGTTACAACCGGAAAAATCTACTGGTCGGTTCTGAACAAGGAACGCCGTGGAGACTTTGGAGGAGGAACCGTTCAGGTAATCCCCCATATAACCAATGAGATCAAGAGCCGTTTTTACCGCAGCGAGAATCCGGATGATGCCCGCATTGCGATCATCGAGGTGGGTGGCACGGTCGGCGACATCGAGAGTCAGCCCTTCCTGGAAGCCATCCGCCAGTTCCGTCACGAAGCCGGTCCCGGAAATACGGCTCTGATTCACGTTACCCTGATTCCCTATCTGAAGGCCTCCGGCGAAATGAAAACCAAGCCCACGCAGGCCAGTGTCAAGGAGCTTCAGGGAATGGGAATCCGCCCCGATATCCTCGTATGCAGAACCGAGCATCCTCTTGAAGCCGGAATCAAGGACAAGATCGCTCTCTTCTGCAATGTTCCAAGCTCCCATGTCATGCAGAATCTGGATGTGGAGACACTGTATGAGGCTCCGCTTGCTCTGGAAGCCGAACATCTTGCCGATGTTGCCTGCGAGGTTCTCAATCTTCCCTGTCCCAGACCGAACCTGACAGACTGGGCCGTCATGGTAGACGCGCTCAAACACCCGTCAAAGCATGTCAAGATTGCACTGGTCGGAAAATATACCCAGCTGCATGACGCTTATATCAGCGTCGTGGAAGCGCTCAAACACGGAGCTACCGTATACAATGCCGCCGTAGATCTCATGTGGGTATCCGCCGAGGATGTTACGGATGCGAACGCCGCCTCGATTCTGAAGGATGCGTACGGGATTCTCGTCCCCGGCGGCTTTGGCGAACGCGGCATTGAAGGGAAGATTTCTGCCGTTCGTTACGCAAGAGAACACGCTGTTCCTTACCTGGGATTATGTCTCGGAATGCAGATGGCAATCGTGGAATTCGCAAGACATGTCGCCGGACTGGAAGGTGCGCACAGCTCAGAGCTGAATTCGGACACTCCCTATCCGGTCATTCACCTGATGCCCGAACAGAACGGCGTAGAGAATCTCGGCGGCACACTGCGGCTTGGTTCCTATCCCTGCGTCCTTACCCATGATTCTCTCGCGTACCATCTGTACGGCACCCCTGTCATTCAGGAACGCCACAGGCACCGCTACGAAGTGAATAACGATTACAGGGATATCCTGGCCTCCCACGGCATGAAGTTCTCCGGAATGTCGCCGGACGGGCGGATCATTGAAATGATAGAACTTCCCGGACACCCCTGGTTCGTAGCCACACAGGCGCATCCGGAATTCAAGTCAAGGCCCAACAGACCTCATCCGCTCTTCAAGGGCTTCATTGAAGCCGCTCTGAAGCACGCGTCAAAATAATACAGACATCACAATCCGCATCTTTCTTCCGCAGATCTGCAAAAAGCCGGACGGAGCTCTCATTCTCCCTGTCCGGCTTTGTTATCCTTTCCAAACTGACACAACACCATCAAAATGCTGCCGAGGAAAATACTCAAATCTGCAAGATTAAAGATAACCCTCTTCAGAAAAGAAAATCGAAAATAATCCACAACATATCCCTTCCGTATCCGATCACTCATGTTCGAAGCCGCTCCGCCCGTGATCAGCGCAAACGCAAGCCGGACGGACGGCCGTCCCTTCTTCAAAGACCTTAGAAACAGCGTCAGCGCGCAGCCGGACGCCGCTCCTGACAGAGCCATAAGCCCTTCCCTCTTCTCCTCCAGCAGATTCAGCATGGCTCCGCGGTTATGATACTTCGTCAGAAGAATTCTGCCGCCTAAAACCGGGCGGTCCTTCGCGTATTCCAGATTCGCATCAGCATATCTCTTCAGCAGCTGATCCGCCGCGCAGATCAGAACAGCCGTCAGAATGTACCACATCTTTCATCACTCCTTCCAGACATCACGTTATCCTATGACAAAAAGAGCACTGTATACACAGTGCTCTCTCAATGGAGACGGTGGGATTCGAACCCATGACCTATGCGTTGCGAACGCATCGCTCTCCCAACTGAGCTACGCCCCCGTAAAGCGGATAACGGGAATCGAACCCGCAACCTCAGCTTGGGAAGCTGATATTTGACCATTAAACTATATCCGCGTCGGTACTTTATCCATTATAGCACGATTTTCTAAAAAATCAACTATAATTTTTTATTTTTTTCAAGGCTTTTTCTTTCTCTTTTTCAGACGGCCGCGCTTTTTTGCAGGCTGCTTCATCTTTTTATAATCCGGATGCGCGGAACGTCTGTGTTCCGGGCGCATCCGGAATGGATTCTTCTGAAATTATTTCTTAAAGAACTCCGAGAAATCCAGCGTAGCGAAATAATCCCCCGGCGTCTCGGCCCTTCGAATCATCTGCACGCTTCCGTCCTCCTTCAAAAGGAGCTCCGCCGATCTTAGCTTGCCGTTATAATTATATCCCATCGCAAATCCGTGCGCGCCGGTATCATGAATTACCAGGAGATCTCCCATATCAATCTTCGGAAGCATCCTGTCAATTGCGAACTTATCATTATTTTCACACAGAGATCCGGTTACGTCATACATATGATCACAAGGCATATCTTCCTTTCCCATAACCGTAATATGATGATACGCGCCATACATCGCAGGCCTCATCAGATTTGCCGCGCAGGCATCCACACCGATATATTCCTTATAAATATGCTTTTCATGAATTGCCGTAGTAACCAGATGTCCGTAGGGCGCCAGCATGAACCGCCCAAGCTCTGTGAAAATCGCCGTATTGCCGAGCCCCGCCGGCACCAGGATCTCCTCATAGGCCTTCCTGACTCCCTCTCCAATCACCATAATATCATTCGGCTTCTGATCCGGATGATACGGAATACCGACGCCGCCGGACAGATTAATAAATGTAATGTCCGCGCCGGTCTTCTCCTTCAGCTCCACGGCAAGCGTGAACAGGGTTCTGGCAAGCATTGGATAGTAATCATTCGTCACCGTATTACTGACAAGGAAGGAATGAATTCCAAAGCGGCGGGCGCCAAGCTGCATCAGACGGCGAAACGCATCCGTGATCTGATCCTTCGTCATGCCATACTTGGCATCTCCGGGATTATCCATAATGCCGTTGCTGACCGTATAGACTCCGCCCGGATTATAGCGGCAGCATATCGTCTCCGGTATTCCGCATTCCTGCTCAAGGAAATCAATCATGGTATAATCATCCAGATTAATATAAGCTCCAAGCTGCCTTGCCTTCGTATATTCTCCGGCCGGCGTATCATTTGACGAGAACATAATCTCGCTTCCCGTAAGCCCGACTGCCTCAGAGAGCATCAGCTCCGTAAGCGAGGAGCAGTCCGCGCCGCACCCCTCTTCTTTCAGAATCTTCATAATATACGGATTGGGCTCCGCCTTCACAGCGAAGTACTCCTTAAATCCCGGATTCCACGAGAAAGCCTTTTTCAGCAGTCTCGCATTCTCTCTGATCCCCTTCTCATCATAAATATGAAAAGGAGTGGGGTAAGTCTTCGTAATCTCCTTCAGCTGCTCCAATGTCACAAATGGTTTCTTCACAACAATCCTCCGTTCCTGCGCTATCGCGCATCATCCTCCGTGCCCCTTACGTTTTCTGCGCCTTGCCAAAATAAGCTCTGCGGCAATCCAGCCCGCCAGGCACACCGCGGATAGTGCGGCTCCCGCCCGAAGCCCGGGCGTCGAATACGTCAGCACGATTTCGCTCTCCCCTTCCGGTATCTCGATAGCCATGAACATGCCGTATGCCTTGTAGATCTTTACAGGCTCTCCGTTCACCTCTGCCTGAAAGCCGGACGAATAAGGAACGGACAGGAACAGCAGCTTATCCTGATCCGCCGTAACCTTTCCTGTGATCCGGTTCGTACCAATCTCAATATCCGTCATCGGCTCCTCTCCCCTGGCTTCGAGCTTCTCTGCCGTTTCCTCTGCAAAGACATAATACAGAATGATCTTGTCATACCGGAGCGTTCCAACCTCGCTCATGGTAAAGGCCAGCTCTGTAAGGCCGTCCTCATAATATCCCAGATTCATCAGGATATCTTTTCTCCCGAAATAATCCTTCTTATTCTTCGCATATAACGTACACTGCTGAAGACTTCCTTCCGTCGCCGCGGCCGCCACACAGTAGCTCGCGCCCCGGAATCTGGCATCCTCAATATACAGATACACCTCAGCGCCGGCAGGAACCTCCGTATCAAAGATTACCCAGTCCTTCCGATTGAGGAATTCCATACTTCCGTCCTCAAGAATCACCAGGGTATCCTCTCTGGGAATAAGCTCCGCCTTCTTGAGTCCTGCCGTTGTAGAGCCCGGCGTACCGGACCCCGGCTCTTCTTCCAGAATTACCGACGTCAGCATCAGCTGCTGGCGCCGCAGCCCCGACGCCTTCGAAATATCATCCTGAAGAATATACGTATCATAGGTGAAGCCGAGCGGCAGCGCGTACCTGTTCTCATACAGCGTTCCGGCTGTCCCGTCCTTTCCTCTGAAGTCCGCAATCTCCTCATATCCGTAAGGAACCCTTTCATTATAGACGTCCAGCGTAATCCGATACTTAACCCCCAGCAGGGCATTCATCGCCATCCTCGCGTTCAGCGACGCGATCTTGGCCGAGAAATTAGATGTACTGACATCCTCCTGAATAATGAACTCTGAATAATAGGGATTCATAAGGCTGTAATACGCCGACAGTCCGTTATATCCGGCAAGCAGGGCAGTATTATAGCTCCGGATCGCTTTTTGTTCGTCCGGAAATACCTGTTCAACGGTATCGTCCTCCTCCTCCGCCTCTGTAACCGTTCTGGTTCCCGTGAATACCGCCATCATTTCCTCCATAGTCGGAACATCCACAATCTTCTCCGCCGTCCGTTTGCTGTCCGGAATATATCCGTCAATCCGAAAGAACTCTCCTTCCTCAAGCTCCTGTGCCTCTTCGGCCAGCGTAACAAGCGGGGAATCCATCAGATTCGCGTAATAGGTTCCCCCTTCCGGATACTGCCGGATCATTCCTTTGTAATGGTAATTCGCATTCACACCGACGCTGCATATCGTGACGGCAACTAGCCCGACACAAAAGATCCGCTCCGCAAGCCGCCCGGAAAACAGCCCGGAACCGACAATCTCCCTGCGGTATATGACGAGCAGTCCCATCAGAAGCAGTACCCCCGCCAGGCCATAATACTCGGTCCGATAACCGTTGAATTCTCCGTATAAATTAATATGAAACAGCCCGAACGCGCCAAGCCAGACAATTCCAAGCCGCCATCGGGAAGCCTTCAACAGCTCCGGCACCATCTCTGCGCAGATATAACCAACCAGCAGAGCGAAACCGAACAGCCATCGGTTCGACATATAGGCAAAGCCGTTCAGCGCATAGCCCGCGAACGGGACGGCCATCATCACAACCCCGAGAACAAAGAACACCTTCAGGGTAAGATAGCGCTTCCATTTTGTTGTAAACAGCAGAATAACGGCCACGAACGCAATCGAAGCATAGCCCTGGAAGTTCCAATACCCCGACGACAGCGGCGGCCCGGTAAAGGAGATTACCATTCTTCCCAGATACTTCAGCGTATAAGAATCCCGCAGCTTCACGGCATCCTCGATATAACGCGGATTATTCAGGAACCGCAGCACGACCGGAAGGAACAGCACGGCTGCGATTCCGGTTCCAAGCAGATATGCGCCCACTCCCGCCGGGAACGCTTTCACAAAGCCCTTAAGCCGTTCTCCCTTTCGATAGACGTCAAAGAACCGAACTGCCGTATAGAGAAATCCGAGTATTGTAATCATATAGAAGAAATAGAAATTACTCAGCGCGCTGACAGCCGTAATCGCAATGAACAGCCTTGGGCTCTCCCTTCTCAGCACCTTCTCCGCGCCCAGGCAGAACAGCGGGAAATACAGGAACGGATTAAAGAAGAACGCATGCTTCATCGCCCCCGCAATGACAAATCCGCAGAAGCAATAGACCAGCGCGCCGGTCAGAACCGCAGCCTGAGACTGCGCAGCGCTCTCCTGCGCGGTCTCTTCCCCGCTTCCGGCTCCGCTCTCCGCCGCCTTCTTCTTATGATAAAAGCAGAACTCCGAGAAAGCGATTCCGCTCAGGTACAGCCGTAGCAATATCAGGAACGTATACAGCCACTCCGTAGCCTCGGGGTCAAAGAATACCGCAAGCAGATCCAGCGGATCTCCGATACAGTAATAGTGCAGGGTCGTAATAATATCGTCCCCCACTCCCAAAGAAAAGCTCCACTGCGGCAGGGTGAATTCTCCCTTTGTAAAAATACCTGCAATATATTCTCTCAAATACTGCCCAAACCAGGCAAGCGCCGTATAATGCTGATCCGTTCCGTCCGACAGCCACAGAAAGCTCTTTCCTTCCAGAATGAACCGAATATAAACAATGAATGCGGTCAGCAGGAAGATCAGCGTATATCGGACATAATATTCCTTCCTGAAGCTTCCCATTCTCCTGCGCTCCTTATCAATCATTATCTTTCAGCTCCTTCTTCTGATATCCGTCCGGATCCAGATCCAGATTCTTTGTCTGCGCTTCCCGAATCAGATACACCGGCCGGTTCTTCGTCTCAATATACATCTTCCCCAGATATTGCCCGAGAATTCCCATACAGAACAGCTGTACGCCGCTTACCATGAAAATAATGCAGGCCAGCGAAGGCCAGCCGCTCGTCGGATCCCCCCAGATCAGTGTCTTAATAATAATGCCCACAATGGCCAAAAACGAAATTCCGCAGAATGCAAGCCCCAGAAACGATGCAATCGCGAGCGGAGCCGTGGAGAATCCGATCATTCCCTCCAGGGAATACAGAAACAGCTTCCAGAACGACCACTTCGTCTCTCCCGCCACCCGTTCCACATTCTTGAACTCCAGCCATTTTGTCCGGAAGCCGACCCATGCGAAGATTCCCTTGGTAAACCGGTTCTTCTCGCTCAATTCCAGAACGGCATCCACCATCTGCCTCGTCATCAGGCGGTAATCGACCGATCCGTCCACAATCTCCACCTTCGAGATCCGATTCATAATCTGGTAAAAGCTTCTCGCGAAAAACGAACGGATCTTCGGCTCACCCTCTCTTGATACGCGTCTTGCCGCTACACTGTCATAATGCTCATCCACAATTCCGTGATACATATCAATCAGCATCTGAGGCGGATGCTGCAGATCCGCGTCAATAATCGCCGCATAATTTCCCGTCACATTCTTCAGCCCCGCATACATGGCCGCTTCTTTGCCAAAATTTCTCGAGAAGGAAATATATTTCACTCTCTTATCCTTCTCATGCAGCTGCCTCATTACCTGAAGCGTCTTATCCTTAGAGCCGTCATCCACCAGCAGAATCTCAAATTCCACCTCGTTCAGAATTCCGGCAATTCTCACAATTTCATCATAAAAATACGGCAGTGACTGTTCCTCATTATAACACGGAACAACCAGCGATAATACTTTCATTCCCATCGCCTTTCCAGGCTTGCGCCCAACATTTCCGCCCGGATACGGCGCAGGCACTCACGGCCGCGGGAATTCCTCCCGTCCCCGTCCGAACACCGCCCTTACCGCGCGTTCGGAAGCATGTCCGTCATCCAGACTGCAGAAACGTTCATAAAATTGATTGTATCGTTCTTTATACTGCTTCGTTACCCTGTCAATATTCCTGATCGCGTCAATTACCTCTTCCGTTGTATACAGCAGCGGACCGGGAACCTCCGTTTCCATATTGATATAAAAGCCTCGCAGGACGTCCCTGTACTTGTCCATATCATAGACATAAAAGAGGATCGGCCTTCTCAGGTTGGCATAATCGAAAAACACCGAAGAGTAATCCGTAATGCACAGATCCGATATCAGGTATAATTCCGAGATATCATCATACGCACTTACATTGTATGCAAAACCATCCAATCCGTCAAGTCTCAGATTCTGCGCAATCAGATAATGCGTCCGCAGCAGCACGGCATACCCGTCTCCAAGCTCCTGCCTCATCTTTTCCAGATTCAGCCGCAGCTCAAATTTGTAGCTGCCGGCCTCATAATATTCATCATCCCGCCAGGTCGGAGCGTAGAGAATCAAGGTCCTGGAAGCCGGAATTCCAAGACGCTTCCGCACAGCCGCAGCCCTCTCCTGTCTGTCCGGAGCCTTCAGGCAGTCGTTGCGCGGATACCCGATCTCAAGAATCTTACTTCTGTCATACAGGAACGCGCTCACAAACCGTTCTGTTGAGAACCGGTTGGCCGAGATCAGATAATCCCACTTCTTTGTCTCCTCATAGAATATCATCTTATAGCTGGAACGCGAGGAGGCCAGATGCACGTCCTCCATATCAAAAACCAGTTTCTTTAACGGCGTTCCGTGCCAGGTCTGCAGACAGATATGCCCCTTCCTCTTCTCGATCCATTTCGGAAGCCGGATATTGATAATCCAGTATTTAGAACGAGCCAGATAATAAAAATACTTCAGGGAATACGGCTTAACCACAATCGGATCCCCTGGAATCGCGCGTTTCCCATTCTTCCTGTCCTTCATTACCCAGATATACCTGTACTTTGTTCCATATGTTTCCAGCAGATACTGATAGATGTACTTTGGGCTGTCCGAATAGCTGCTGCCGAAGAAACTCTCGAAAAAAACCATATTTCCCATGATCGGCAGCTTCTGAAACAGATACCGGTCAATCACGCGGAACAGAAGTCTGCTGTTCTTAAACAGCTCCTTTCTCTTTTTTGCCGCTACCACAATATTGCCGGCCCGAATTGCCTGTTTCTCCTTTCCCTGCGCGACGGCCTTAAGAATTCTGCGGCGCATCGGGGAATACTCCTTTATCAGGGACGAATCCGCAAGCGCCATCGCCTCCTTCATAACCGCATACTCCTCGGATCTCCATACCTTCCTTCCCTGATCATGAAGCCTTCCGGTAAATGCCTTCAGGATATAGGCATACAGCGCTCTGTCAAGCCCGCGCCCAATCTCTCCGGAACCGCCCTCATCCTCCACGGATTTCTTCGCCGCCCGGTACGCGCGGATATACTGGCCGGTCCTGTCCTCCCTTATCTGCTGATTCAGGGAAGGATACTGCACCTCATCATTATGAATCCGTTTTACATAGACGGCGTCATAATCCCATCCGATTCTCTCCGTCCCGTCCAGCAGCAGAGAAAGGAAGAGAAGATCCGGATATAACGCGAGTGTCTCGTCGAACTGAATCATCTCTCTTGCAAGATACGAGCGCCGAATCAGAATCCCGGCCGCCGAAGCGCCGGGACGTGTCAGCCATGCAATCGGATTCCCGAACTCCTGCGGCTGCGGCTTTCTTTCCCTGCTTTCCTCCGCGAGATAGCCTGCCCGCTTAAACCAGGTCTGTTCCATGGCTCCGTATATCAGATCCTTATCATCCGGCAGAGCAAGCAGCCGCCCGAACACGCCGTCCGTCAGATAATCATCCGCATCCAGAAAGTAGACAAATTCACCCCTTGCATGGGAAAGGCCTTCATTCCTGGCGGCGGCGACCCCTGCGTGCGGAATCCGGAAGCACCGGAGCGTAAGCCGCCTGCGGTACGCCTCCTTCACCTCATCAATATCCTCCGACTCCCCATCCTCGACCAAAAGCACCTCCACGTCCTGTCTGTTCTGCGCGCAGACGCTCTCCAGACAGTCCGTCAGGTAAGCATGCCCAAGAGGAGAATGCCCTTCGGACATTCCCCCCTTATATACGTTCTTCATATAAAATGGAATAATAACACTGATCGTCACGGATTGCTCATAACTGTCACGGTTCATGGCCTGCCTCATTCATGCTCTGTTTTTCCCAGATGCAGATCATTCTTAATCTTTGTTGTCGAAATGCCTTCCGTTCTCGGCAGATAGACCACCTCACAGTATTCCTTTAAGAAATCAAACTGTCCTTCCCAGTCATCTCCCATCACAAACACATCGATCTGATTGTTCACAACATCGGATATCTTCTGCTCCCAGTTATACTCCGGAATCACCTCATCCACATAGCGGATCGCCTCCAGGATCAGCTTGCGGTCCTCATAGCTGTGATACGCCGTCTTATGCTTCACCGCGTTGAATTCGTCCGTAGACAGCACAACCAGCAGATAATCGCCCAACGCCTTTGCCCGGCGCAGCAGATTGATATGGCCGACATGCAGCAAATCATACGTACCATACGTAATTACTTTTCTCATGGAACATCCTCCTGTACTCGGTTGGTTCATTCCATTCCAGTTCTCCTGCCGGGTCACGGATTCTTTGAAGTCATTTCTTCAAGCGCCGGACCAAATACGGCATTCACAACCTTCTCGGAGGCATGTCCGTCCTCCAGGCTGCAGAACTTCTCATAGAATGCGTCATATTTCTCTTTGTATTGTTTTGTAATTCTGTCAATATTCAGAATTGCGTCAATGACCTCATCGGTTGTGAATGCCAAAGGTCCCGGCACCTCATCCTCGATGCTAATATAAAAGCCTCTCAGAATATCACGGTACTTGTCCAGATCATAGGTATAGAAGATCATCGGCCTGCGAAGCCCGGCGTAATCGAAGAATACCGAGGAATAATCGGTAATCAGGATGTCCGATACCAGATACAGCTCTGAGATATCATTATAGCGGCAGAAATTCATTACAAAACCGCCGTACTCCGAAACGTCAATCGCATCCGCAATAAAGTAGTGAGTTCTTAACAGGACCACATATCCTTCGCCCAGCCTTTCCTTCATCCTCTGAAGATCCAGCTTCAGCGCGAACTTATATTCTCCCTTCCCGTAGAACTCGTCATCCCGCCAGGTCGGCGCATACAGAATCGTCTTCTTTCCTTCCGGAATTCCTAACCTTCTGCGGAACATTGCCTCTAACTCATCCCGGTTCTCACAGTGCAGGATATCATTTCTCGGATACCCTGTCTCCAGAA
>DVNP01000089.1 GCA_018714285.1 Candidatus Caccomorpha excrementavium
CCTGAAGGCCAACGCGGCGTTAAACAGATAAGATCCCGTATTGTATCCGGTATAACGCAGCGGACCTCTGTCCCGAAAAAGGACAGAGGTCCGCTGCAGGCCTGTATGGGCCGTATGGCTTATATAATCGACAAAGTCTTCAGATACTCTACCGCAATCATCCCATGTCCGAAATCGACCGGGTGAACGCCGTCTGCCGATATCTGTGTGTTCGTAATTCCGTTCTTCAGTGCATCCGCAAAGATCGTTCCAAGTGGAAGATAATAATCCGCGAATTCCTCCTTCAGCCTGTGAACAACCTCCAGCTTCGGATTCAGATCCTCGAACCAGACCAGCTTAGCCGGATCGCTGTCAAGCAGATACGGCTCAATGATCATAATCTTACACTCCGGGAAATCCTTCTTCAGATTCCCAAGAAGCGTCCTGTAGTTCTTCTCGAACTCCTCTGCCGTCGTAATGCTGTTGCTGTCATACCTTCTCCAGGTATCGTTAATCCCGATCAGAATCGAGATAAAATCAGGGCTCAGCGGCTTAATATCCTTTTCATACCTCTTCAGAAGATCGCAGCTGCGATTGCCGGATATCCCCTGGTTATAGAAGTGCACCTTCGCCTGTGCATACAACGTCTGATAGATCGCAGCCACCTTTGACGGGTATCCCATGCCCAGATTCTGCAGATCTGCGTACTGCCTGCCCGCATCCGTAATACTGTCCCCATAAAATACGACGGCCGCTCCATCCTTAAAAAATTGGTTCATCGCTGTCTTCCTGTCCTTTCCGTCCTGTCAATAATTATCGTATGTATTATTCGGACAATTCTATCTTATCGGATCCTCCGGCAAAATGCAATAACAGATTCCACAAATCAAACATATTACTTTCTTTTCCCGGTATCGCCCGTATGGCAGGAACAGCCCGCGCCGCCCGTACAGCGCATGCCGCCGTGATTTCCTCCGCAGCCGGAACAGCCGACACACCGGCCCTTTTTGCTCTCCCGAATCCAATAACGTATTCCGAAATATAGAATCACCGCAATCACCAGGACAATAATCAGATCAATCACCGCAATCTTCCTCTCTTTCCGCAGGTTCCGCCTTCTTGATGACAATAGATATTTCTCCGTCATTCAGATATCCCTTCTGTTTCAGGAAGGCTTTCACCTCTTCATACCAGCCCGGCTCCTGAATCCTGATCACATTTTCATGATCCAGAAGAATCGCCTCTTTTTCCTTAAGATTCTCCAGCTTATCATAGGAGATCTTAAAAAGCCGTCTGCTCAGAACTCCCATATCCTCCAGCATCTTAACCATTCGGTATACAGTGGCAATTCCAATGGACGGATCCTGCTTGATTGCCTGATAATAGATTTCCTTGCAGCAACAGCAGTCATCCTTCAGGATGATATCGATCAGGAGCTTGCGCTGGTTTGTCAGCCTGCAGCCGTTCTTTTTCAATTCCGCAAGCAGAATCTCCTGCTTCCCCCTCACCGTATATTTTGTGTTCTCAATTTTCTCCATATCAGTTCCACCGTTCCTTCCCGGTCTGCCGGAGTCCTTCCCCGTTTCAGAAGAGTGCGGCAAGTCCCGAACCAATCAGGTTAATTAATAACGCGACAATGTACGCGGTAACCATCTGGAACCCGGCAGCCTTTAATGTCCATTTCACGGATCCCAGCTCCTTCTTCATAGCGCCGACTGCCGCGAAGCAGGGCATGCACAGCAGATTGAACGCCATGTACGCATAAGCAGTAACCTGAGTAAATACCTCGGCAACTCCGGGGATCGCGGCGCTTCCCTCTGCCGCCGCGTCCGCGACGCCTTCTGCCGCATGGAATAATACGCCGAACGTGGATACAATATTCTCCTTGGCAATGAAGCCCGTAATGGTTCCGACAACCGGTCTCCAGTCATTTCCGAAGCCAAGCGGAATGAAAAGGAACCTTAACGCCTGCCCGATCTGGGCAATGATGCTTCTCTCCATCTCTTCCTCCGGCAGATACTGCAGCGTGAAGGTAAATCTGGACAGGAACCAGATTAGCACCGTGGACGCGAAGATCACCGTACCGGCCTTGATCGCGAAGCCCTTCACCTTCTCCCAGCCGTGGATTAATACGCTGCGGAAAGTCGGGATTCTGTACTGAGGAAGCTCCATAATGAAATTGGAAGGCTCTCCCTTAAACATGGTTTTGCTCAGGAGAATTCCTGCGATAACCGCCACGGCCATGCCAAGGAAATAGATCTAGAACAGAATCAGAGTACGGTTACCGTTCGGGAACAAAGATGCCGCGAACATAAGATAGATCGGAAGCTTCGCTCCGCAGGACATGAACGGGGTTATCATCAGAGTCATCCTGCGATCCTTCTCACTCTCAAGCGTCCTGGTTGCCATCATCGCCGGTACCGAGCAGCCGAAGCCCATCAGCAGTGGGATAAAGGACTTTCCGGAGAGTCCGAACTTGCGGAACAATTTATCCATAACGAACGCAACTCTCGCCATATAACCGCTGTCCTCAAGGAAGGACATTAACAGGAACAGAATCAGAATCTGAGGCAGAAAGGAGATAACGCCGCCAAGTCCTGCCAGAATACCGTCTCCTACCAGAGACAGTGCCCATTCCGAAGCGCCCGCATTCGTAAGGAAGCCCATAATCGCATCCGTGAGAGGGCCGTCCCAGAAATCGCACACAACCGTCTGCAGCCATACGCCGGGGCCCGGAATCACCCAAAGGAACGTCTCGGAGAATGTAATAGAGAACATCAGATACATAATAGCCGCAAAAATCGGAAGCGCCAGAATCCGGTTCGTCAATATCTTATCGATTTTGTCGGATTTTGTCTCTACATGGCCTTTTGCCTTCTTCTTAACGGCATGCTTAACGATATCCGCAATAAATATGTATCTGAGATCCGCAATCCTGGCTTCCGTATCGCCGTCCGCGTGTTTCGCGGCTTCTGCTACGATCGCGTCAACCTTCACCTTCTGATCGCCGCTTAAGGTTTTGCCTACAATCTCATCGCCCTCTACCAGCTTAATCGCTCTCCAGGAGAGCTCCTCGCCCTCGACATCCGTAAGGATCTCTTCCACCCCGGCGATTGCGTCAGAAATATTCTTATCAAACACATTCAGCTTATTCGGACGGGTCTTCTTCTTCGCGGTATCCACGGCAGCCGTCATCAGCTCCTTCAGTCCCTTATTGCTCCTTGCCACAATCGGCACAACGGGAACGCCGAATAACCGGGACAGCTGAGTGCAATCTATCTGATCGCCTCTGGCTTCCACTTCATCCATCATATTGACGGCCACGACAACCGGAATCTGTGTCTCCATAATCTGGAGAGTCAGATAAAGATTTCTTTCAATACTAGTTCCGTCTACAATATTGATTACAACATCCGGCTTCTCCTTAACAATATAATCTCTCGCGATAATTTCTTCGGCAGAATAAGGGGAAAGAGAATAGGTACCCGGGAGATCCAGGATCGTAACCTCCTTATTTCCCTTATACACACCTTCTTTTTTGTCCACTGTAACGCCGGGCCAGTTACCGACATGCTGCTTTGCTCCAGTTAATTCATTGAATAATGTTGTCTTGCCGCAGTTAGGGTTTCCTGCGAGCGCAATCTTAATGCTCATGCTTCTTATCCATGCCTTTCCAGTTAGATTAAACTAACTCATTTTCTTAAAACAGGCAGAGCGCTGCCTTCTGCAGGGAAAGCAAAATCACTCTGCTATTTGTTAATCAAAATCTGATTCGCCTCTTCTTTTCTCAGGCTTAATTCATATCCTCTGATATTAACCTCAATCGGATCGCCAAGCGGAGCAACCTTGATTACCTTGATCTGGGTTCCGGGCGTCACGCCCATATCCATGATCCTCCTCTTCATTGCGCCCTTCGTTCCGATGGATGCCACAACCCCGGTTTCGCCCGGCTTTAAATCTCTCAGTGTCATCGCGCTTCCTCCCTTAGTCGTTCACTATAATTCTTGATGCCAGTCCACGATTCAGTGCAATCCTGACGCCCTTCACCAGAAGAATCATTCCGCTCGGATTCTCGCCGATCACTTCGACATACTCTCCCTTAGTGAAGCCCAGATCCTGAAGATGTCTTTTCATATCATCCTGTCCCTTAAAATCCGTTATAACTCTTCGATCTCCCAAAGCAGCCAATGCTAACGGCATAACACTTACCTCCTTTTAAATTGATGAAACTGACTATCAATTTCACAATCATAATACCCGTTTCCTCTGTTATTGTCAAGCGAGTTTTTGAGAATAATTTTCATTTTCGCATATATCTCTGTCCGGATCCGGACTTCTTCCACGCAGCGCAGTCAATCCCCGTCCGAACGCGTAAGGATGCCCGGGAACGGCAAATAAGTTCACCATCCCCGGGCATCCCGCCTTCCCTACTTTTTCTTCTTCTTATCCAGCTTAAGCAGGATAACCGCGACTGCAGCAAACGCGACCGCAATCAGGGCAATCGCGGCTCCTGTTCCGGAACCTATCG
>DVNP01000090.1 GCA_018714285.1 Candidatus Caccomorpha excrementavium
GATTCGGTATGAACCGCCACATATTGCTTCTGCGCTTCGATATACATAATGCTGCGCAGCGGCACAAGCTGTGTCTGCCGGTTAAAGGACAGGATCAGCTGCTTTTCATTTTTGTTTAAATTCCCGACCGCCTTATCCAGAACCGAATAGAGCTTCCTGTCTGACACCGGCTTCATCAGATAATGCAGGGCGGATACCTCATACCCTTCCGCCATAAAATCGGGGAATCCGGTAATAAATATAATCTGCGCCTCTTCGTTCTCCTCACGGATCCGCTTCGCAAGCGCAACGCCGTCCATAGCGCCCATCTCAATATCCAACAGCAGAATATCCCATGCCTTATCATCCTCATAACAAAACAGGAAGCTTTCCGCCCGGACAAACCGCCGTATCCGGACGTCCGTCTCTCTCTCCTTTGCCCAGGCCTTTACGATACCCTGTTCATATTCCGCGTCAATATCGCTGTCTTCCACGATCGCAATCCGGAAAGCCATGCTCTCACCCCCTGCTACACACTCTGCGGCAGCGAACGGATTACGTCACCCTCCTCAATCTCTGCGTCAAGTCCGACAAAGATCCTCTGCTTCGCATGCGGGCAGCTCTCCATCGCGTTGCCCTCTTCATCATAGATCGCAAGAACCCCGGCAGAAAGATTCCGTCCGTCCGGCTTCATAATCTCCAGCGTCTCCCCGACCGAGAACTTGTTCTTCTGCGTCAGAACCGCAAGTCCGGACGCCGTAATCTCCTCTGCGGTTCCGTAATACGTATATTCCTTCACATAAGTGCTGCTGTCATAAATCTGCGACTTCTCATCCGGCCTTCCGAAATAAAAGCCCGTCGAGAAGGTCCGGTTCGTACACTTGGATACTTCCTCCTGATAAAACGCCAGTCTAAAACGGTACTTCTCCTCCGATTCAAAATAATCATCAATCGCGAGACGGTATGCTCTTGCCGTTGTGGCAGCATACAGAGCCGTCTTCATGCGGCCCTCTATCTTAAAGCTGTCGATTCCCGCCCGGATCAGCTCCGGAATATGACTGACCATGCACAAATCCCTGGAGTTAAAAATAAAGGTTCCCCTGTCATTCTCAAAGACCGGCAGATATTCTCCCGGCCGGCTTTCCTCCATCAGATAATACTTCCAGCGGCACGGATGCGTACAGGCTCCCAGATTCGCATCCCGGCCCGTAAAATAATTGCTGAGCAGACACCGCCCGGAATATGAGATACACATCGCGCCGTGAACGAACGCCTCCAGCTCAAGCTCATCCGGTATCCGTTCCCTGATCTGCGCGATCTCCTCAAGGGTCAGCTCTCTTGCCGTTACCACCCTCTTCGCTCCGAGACGATGCCAGAACAAACAGGCGGCCGCATTCACATTGTTCGCCTGGGTGCTGATATGCACGTCAATTTCCGGCACAATTTCACGCGCCAGGTCAAAAACACCCGGATCCGAAATAATCAGCGCATCCGGCCCAATCTCCTTCAATTCCCGAAAATACTGCGCAATTCCCGGCAAATCCCGGTTATGCGCCGTGATATTCGCCGTCACATACACCTTCACTCCCCGCTCGTGGGCAAAGCGTATCCCCTCCCGCATATCCTCCGGAGAGAAGTTTCTCGCCTTAGCCCTTAACCCATACATTTCTCCTCCAATGTACACCGCGTCCGCGCCGTAGCGGACGGCGGTCTTTAATACCTCAAGACTTCCTGCCGGCATCAGAAGCTCCGGCTTCTTCCTGTTCATGAAACATATCCTCCTCTCCTGTTCTTCTGCTTACGGCCATTCCGTCCCCGTCCCGCAAAAGGATGGTATCCAGTGACCGGCAGTGTGTAATCGTATATAAATATTCTCTCATCCGCATATGGATCGTACGATCCCTGCGCGCTATGCTGAACTTGGACTCCGCGACGCTTCCCTCCTGCAGAATATTATCGGTAATTAGCACGGCATCCTTCGCAAGCAGTCTTACCAGATACGGAAGATAGCTTGGATACTGCGCCTTTGCCGCGTCCAGAAAAATCAGATCAAATTGCCGGAATCCTTGCGGCTCCCAGACAAAAATCCCGTCAAGCCAGCCATACGGGCGAATGTTCCTGCACTCATATCCGGCGAATGCTCTTCCCTGATCTGCCGGACTCCTTCCCGGGGCAAAGATCCCGATATCCTGCAGAACAGGTTCTCTACACAAAGCCTTTAACACGGCAATCGCATCCCCTGTCAGCATTTCTATCCGGTCGGCATACGGAGAAGCAGCCAGGTTCTTCTTCGCCGCCACAATCCTTACCGGAACCTTCTCAACCGTGATCAGTCTGGCCTCAGACGGCATATACTCCGCCATCAGGCAGGCAGAGAAGCCGACTGCCGTTCCAAGCTCAAGAATTCTCTTGGGCCTGGCTGCCTTCAGATAAAATCTCAGAAATTCCTGCGTCTGCCTTCGGATAATCGGCACCTGTTCCAGACACGCTTCCTTCTCAAGCGCTCTCAGATATGGCGGCAACCCGCCTGAAAGCGAACGAAAATATCCGCTGATCCTGTCCTCTGTATTCATCCTTCTTCTCCCATCCACAGTCTGTCCGCCGTTCAGGAAAGTCCGGTACGGCAGTCCGCCTGTCAAATCCCGCCGGAAGGCCTTGGCTTCCGGCTTATTAGAAACTCCTGGCAAACCGAGGCCTCCCGGCTTTCTTCCCGCAGAGAGAGCGGATAAAAAACCGGAAGGCCCGATACCGTGCTTATTCTGTTGTGTCTGTATCTTCCGATGGTTCTTCTGTCAAAGCTTCCGTTGAGTCTGCAGCTGCCTCTGTAACCGGCTCAATCGACATATCAGGATCCGTTATTGTATCCAGGATCTCTTCATAGGTCATAGAATCCTTTAGCAGAAATGTCCCGGGCATAATATTGGCTCCGAGCAGCTTAGCCTTAACATAG
>DVNP01000091.1 GCA_018714285.1 Candidatus Caccomorpha excrementavium
AATCATAGCCGGCAGAACAACAGGCTCCTTCTCGCTGTTGTCGAAGTTCGGGACAAAATCAACCAGGCCGTCGTCGAGATGCTCCAGCATCGTCATGGCGCCGGCGGAAAGTCTTGCTTCGGTATACCGCATGGCGGCGGCACCGTCTCCGTCGATGGAGCCGAAATTGCCGTGTCCGTCAACGAGCGGGATGGAGAGGGCATATTCCTCGGTCATATGAACCAGGGCGTCGTAAATGGAGCTGTCGCCGTGAGGGTGATATTTACCCATGGTATCGCCGACGATACGGGCGCTTTTTCTGTGGGGCTTCTTCGGATCCAGTCCAAGCTCGTTCATGGCGTAAAGAATCCGGCGCTGTACCGGCTTTAAGCCGTCGCGGACATCGGGCAGCGCGCGGGCGATAATTACGCTTAACGCGTAATCGCGGTAGGAGGTCTTCATCTCTTCCGAATAATCAAGGGATACAATGTTGTCTGCTGCATTACTCATTTTTATTCATACCTTTCTGCTGCGGCGGTGACGGTCGTTCAGACATCCAGCCGGGCGTATTTTGCTTCATCCATAATAAACTGTCTGCGGGGCGGGACGCTGCTGCTCATCAGAATCGTCGTAATCTCGTCCGCCTCCACAGTATCGGAAATGGATACCTGGGCGAGTACGCGGCTCTCCGGGTTCAGAGTTGTTTCCCAGAGCTGATCCGCGTCCATTTCGCCGAGTCCCTTGTAGCGCTGCAGGGTCAGAAGCTTCCTGCCGGACTGCTTTCTGAACTTCTCCAGCTCAAAGTCGTTGAACAGATACTTATGCATCCGCTTCTTTTTCCCCCGCACGGTATCTTCATATTCCGCGCGGTACAGCGGCGGAAGTCCGCGGTACACCTTGCCTTCCATAATCAGCTCCGGCATGAAGCGGTAGAAGAAGGTAAGAAGAAGCGTGCTGATATGCGCGCCGTCCACGTCGGCATCGGTCAGAATGATAATCTTATCATACCGGAGCTTCTTAATGTCGAAATCATCTCCTATTCCGCAGCCGAATGCGGCAATCATAGTCTTAATTTCGTTATTCACCAGGATCTTCTCAAGGTTCGCCTTTTCCACGTTCAGAATCTTGCCGCGCAGGGGCAGTACGGCCTGCGTCTTGCGGTTCCTTGCGGTCTTGACCGTGCCGCCTGCAGAATCGCCCTCCACAATATAGACCTCACATTCCTCCGGCTTCTTCGAGCTGCAGGAAGCAAGCTTGCTCTTGGTGTCCACATCCAGAAGCTGGCGGAGCACGGCATTGCGGGCCTTGTCGCCGGCCTTCCTTGCGGTATAGGACTTGAGCGAATTATCCAGAATCACCTTCAGAACATCTACATTTTTATCAAAATAACGCGTTGCCTCGCCGGTAAAGACATCCTCTACCGCGCTCTTGGCATCGGTGTTGCCAAGCTTAGTCTTGGTCTGGCCCTCAAACTGCGGATCAGGATGCTTAATGGATATCACCGCGACCAGGCCGTTGCGGATGTCCTTGCCGTCAAAGTTCTCGTCCTTATCCTTGAGAACGCCGAGCTCTCTGGCGTACTGATTCATTACGCGCGTTAAGGCGGACTTAAATCCGGTTACTAACGTTCCGCCGTCCACGACATTAATGCAGTTGCAGTAGGAATTGATTTGCTCGGTGAATGCCGTGGTATATTGAAAGGCAATCTCCACTTCGATTTCTCCGCTCCTGCCCTCTATGTAAATCGGCTCCTTATGAAGGACCTCCGTCTCTCTGTTAATATAGGATACAAAGCTTTTGATGCCGTATTCCTCATAATATTCCGTAACCTGTCCGTTTATCTGATCGTCAAAGCGGATGCGAAGCCCCTTGTTCAGGAACGCGGTCTCCTTAAGCTTCTTCATAATGGTGTCCGCCTTGAATTCCGTTGTCTCAAATATGGAAGCGTCGGGATAGAAGGTGACTTTGGTTCCGGTGTCGGACTTGGCGCATTTGCCGACAACGGGAAGCATTCCATCCACAAGCTGCGTGACGGGATGTCCGCCGTCCCTGTATTCATCGCAGTAGATCTTCCCGTCCCTGCGAATCTCAACGATCATATGGGAAGAGAGCGCGTTCACGACGGAAGCGCCTACCCCGTGAAGTCCTCCCGATACTTTATAGGCGCCGCTCCCGAACTTGCCGCCCGCGTGCAGAACCGTGTACACGACACGGGCGGTCGGGATATGCTTGGCCGGGTGGATATCGACGGGAACCCCTCTGCCGTGATCGTTGATGGAGATTCCGCCGTCTTTTTGCAGGGTGATATCAATTTCATTGCAGAAGCCGCCGAGATGCTCGTCGATTCCGTTATCCAGAATCTCCCAGACAAGATGGTGGAGTCCGCGGGTTCCTGTGCTTCCGATATACATGCCGGGCCGCTTGCGCACTGCTTCCAGCCCTTCAAGAACGACAATCTGGCTGCCGGTATATTGTTCCATGTGTTACCTTCCTTTCTGAATCTGTGCCTGCGATCCGTCCCAGTATAGCACAGAGAGCAAATGAATTTCAATTTCTATTATAACAGAGTCAGAGAAAAGATACAATCATATGTTCGAAAACGGCATACATTCGAAAACAGTTTCGGGAAGAGCTTTCCTGGATGAGGGCATGCTTGACTGTCCGAAGGCTTCATGATAAAGTGGAGTGACAACAGATGATTCGTGGAGCGGGGCGCGTGGATGAAGCTTTGGCGGACCGCTTTACACAGTTCATAGAGCAGGCACAGATGAGAGTGATTGTATGAGACGTATCTTAGATTATACCGTGACACGGGAAGAAGCGGGTCTTCGGGTCGATCAGTATCTGAAGCGGCGGGGATATTCAAGGCAGATTCTGACAGAGCTGAAGAAGTTCGCGGGGAGTGTGAGTGTGGACGGGGAGGAGTACCACATGAACCGCAGGCTGAACGCGGGAGAACGGATGAAGGTTATCCTTACAGAGGAGCCGAAGCAGCAGAAGATTATTCCGGAGAAGCTGCCGCTTGCCATTGTCTATGAGGATGAGGATATCCTGGTGGTGAACAAGCCGACTGGAATGCCGACGCATCCGTCGATGAATCATGACAGGAATACGCTGGCCGGCGCGGTTGTTTTTTATTACAGGGAAGGGGACGGCGCCCGGGGGAGAAAGGCGCGGGAAGGAGAGGCGGATTTTGTGTTTCGCTGCGGTAACCGTCTGGATCGGGACACCTCCGGCCTGACGGTCATTGCGAAGAATATGCTTGCCGCCGCGGCCCTGGCTTCCATGACGGCGTCCGGGCGAATGCACCGTCAGTATCTGGGGATTGTCCGGGGAAGCCTGGTTCCGGAGGAAGGAACGATTGACGCGCCGCTCGGCCGCAGGCCGGGATCCGTGATAGAGAGGATGATTGACCGGGAGGGCGGAGAGAGGGCCGTGACGCATTACCGGAAGCTTGCGGAGAAGAACGGCCACAGCCTGGTTCTGATGGAGCTTGGGACCGGGCGGACCCATCAGATCCGGATTCATATGAAGTCCATCGGATATCCCCTGATTGGAGATTATCTGTATAACCCGGACATGGAATATATCGGACGGCAGGCGCTCCATTCCGCAAGGCTTTGCTTCCCTCATCCGGTTACGGGAAAGGAGATGCGCTTTACCGCAGCGCTTCCGGAGGATATGCGGCGGGTTCTGGAGGTTCGACCAGAAATGAATTCTTAAATTTGCTCTGGGGAAGATAAGCAGCCATACTTGTTGCATTTTGCGGGAGAAACGGCTATACTATAAGGAAATACGCCAAAACGGCGGATATTGGTTTTGATAGAAAGGATGAGAGCTATGCTTGAATTTCGATATGACACGCAGCTGCTGATTGAGGGAGAGAATCTGGATGAGGATGCCATAACGGAGTATATCACTGAGAACTTTAAAGGAGACTGCCTGCTTGCGGTAGGCGATGAGGAGCTGATTAAGATACATTTTCACACAAATGAACCGTGGAAGATTCTGGAATACGGAGCTTCTCTGGGAGAGATTTATGACATTGTAGTAGAGGATATGGAGAGACAGTCAAGAGGGCTTCATGGCTGAGACATGCCTGGCATACGAAAGCTTCGGAAGCTGACAGAAGGGAGGAATCCAAATGGACACTCAGACCGCTGAATTATATCATACATTGCTTGAGAATATTATAGCATACCATCCGTCCGCAGATGTCTCCCTGATTGAGGATGCCTTCCTGACGGCAAAGAAGGCGCATGAGGGGCGGACGAGGGAATGGGGAGAGCCCTGTGTGATTCAGCCGCTTTCCATTGCCGTAATTTTATCTGAACTGAGACTGGATAAGGAGAGCATCGCGGCAGCTCTGCTGTATGACATAACGGAGAGCGGCTGTACACAGGAAGAGATCGAGCGGCGTTTCGGCGGGGAAATTGCGTCTCTGGTACAGGGAACGGCCAGACTTGGCCGGCTTCCG
Source organism: Candidatus Caccomorpha excrementavium (assembly GCA_018714285.1). Classification (GTDB taxonomy): domain Bacteria; phylum Bacillota; class Clostridia; order Lachnospirales; family Lachnospiraceae; genus Caccomorpha; species Caccomorpha excrementavium. The sequence goes on from DVNP01000091.1 coordinate 4,457, forward strand.
TACACGGCAGATAAGCTGGAGACCCAGGCGGAGAATTTCAGGAAGATGTTCCTTGCCATGGCCAGGGATATCCGTGTGATTTTGATTAAACTGGCGGATCAGCTGTATCTGATGCGGACGCTGAAATATCAGAGCCTGAAGCGGCAGAAGGAGGTATCGAGGGAGACGCTGGATATCTATGCCCCGATTGCGCAGAGGCTGGGAATATCGAAGATCAGCATGGCGCTGGAGGATCTGGCGCTGAAGTATCTGGAACCGGAGATCTATTATGATCTGGCGAAGCGGGTTGAGTTGACCAGAACACAGAGGCAGCAGTTCATTGATCAGATGATTGAGAAGATACAGGCCCAGCTTGAGGAGTCCCATGTGGAAGCGGTGGTATCCGGACGGTTCAAGCATTTCTTCAGTATTTACCGGAAGATGGTGAACCGGAATAAGACCCTCGACGAGATGTATGATCTGTTCGCGATCCGGATTATTGTGAATACAATTAAGGAATGCTATGCAGTGCTTGGAATGATACATGAGCTGTATACGCCGATTCCGGGCCGGTTCAAGGATTATATCTCCATGCCTAAGTCAAATATGTACCGCTCTTTGCATACGACGGTCATGGATACGAACGGGCAGTCCTTTGAGATCCAGATTCGGACGAAGGAGATGCACCGGACCGCAGAGTACGGAATCGCGGCGCACTGGAAGTATAAGGAAGGGAAGAACGAGGGACTGATCCTGAATAAGGAAGAAGAGAAGCTGAACTGGCTGAAGCAGGTGCTGGAATGGCAGACGGAGATGTCCGATAACCGGGAATTCCTAAATCTGGTCAAGAATGATTTTGACCTGATGTCAGAAAAGATTTATTGTTTTACCCCTCTTGGGGATGTCAAGGATCTTCCGCGTGGAGCAAGCGTGATTGATTTTGCGTACAGCATTCACAGCGCGGTGGGCAATAAGATGGTGGGCGCAAGAGTGAACGGGGAGCTGGTGGCGTTTGATTATACGGTGCAGAACGGCGACCGCATTGAGATTCTTACTTCGCAGAATTCGCCGGGCCCGTCCAGGGACTGGCTTGCCATGGTGAAGAGCGCGCAGGCGAGAAACAAGATTAATCAGTGGTTCAGGGAAGCGGGCAGGGAAGAGAACAAGAAAAAGGGACTTCATATGCTGTTGGAGTATTGCGGAAAATCCGGGATTGCGCCGGAGATCCTGGACAGAGAGGAGTATCAGGAGAGGGTAATCCGCAAGTACAGCTGTCATGACTGGGATTCGGTTCTGGCGGCGGTCGGCCACGGAGCGCTGACGGAGAGCCAGGTTATAAACCGGATTCTGAGCGCGGAAACGTATGCGCGTCCTTCCGGCCGTCAGGAGAATACGGAGAACGAAGCAAAGGCAAAACAGGGCGGATATGCGAAGAATGTGATGATCGGAAACGGTGATCAGAATTATTACATCCGGTTCTCCAGGTGCTGTAACCCCGTACCCGGGGACGAGATTGTCGGTTTTATTACGAAAGGGCGAGGCGTAACGATTCACCGGACGGACTGCATTAACATGATTAAGCTTCCGGTTACGGAGAGAGGGCGGCTGCTTGAGGCGGAGTGGAATACGAATGGAATAGCAGAAGGGTATCTGACGGAGATTCAGATTCTTGCCCGTAACAGAATCGGAATGCTGGCGGATGTATCCGGAGTGCTGTCAGAAGCGCAGATGGACATCACTGCAATGGATTGTAAGATTCAGAAGCAGGGAGCTGCAATATTGAATGTAACCTTTGAAATAACGGACAAGAATGAGCTGGAGGCGCTGATTGACAGGCTGAAGGAGATCAGCGGAGTCATAGATATACAGAGATCGAACGGATGAGGAACAGACGGGGGCTGTTCCTCATTTTTCGCTTTATAGGAAATTCCGATTTTAAGGAATTAAAAGAAAACAAGAGCTCACCGAACATGTGTTAGATAAACCCTTGTTTGAGTAAGACGATAAGACGACACGGTTTAGAAGATATAAAAACCTTCTGCGCCAGCCTCGTCATCAAACAAATCATCTTCATTTAAGAAATAATCCATATCGAGAAGAGCATCCTCGCTCATACGGCGAATGTCCTCGGATGTCATTCCTTCCGGTGGATTATCCATATATTTTTTGCGCAGTTTCTCTGTTTGTGGGTTCATATACAAAGCCTCCTTTGAAAGGAGTATACCATAGGAATGGGATATAAGGAAGTCATGCAGATGACCGCCTTTCACGAGAACGGGACATGGCTTTCTCGTACATTTCATCCAGAGAAACGCGCTTGTGGTTGAAATAGAGCTCTAAAAACAGCATGGTTGCACCGCATTCACATTTTAAAGGGTCATAGCCAAAAGCAGAGAGGATGGCGGCACGCCACTGATTAAAGCTTCTGTAAATGTGATGTTTTTCACGGGATATGGCTCTGTGCAGTTTTTTATCTGTCTCCCGGTGCCGGGCATAAAGACTGCCATATCGGATCATCTTGTAATGCTTTTTCGGGATATGCTGGATGAGGCGTTGTATGAATTCCATAACAGGAACGGTTTCTTCCACGTATTTGTCATCTTCATGACGGTTGTAGTGGAAAGTAACAAAATCCCCATCATATTTATCAATCCGTGAAGTGGCGATTACCGGACGGCCAAGATAACGACCGATATATTTTATGACGGTTTTCGGGTCACATTTGTTGGGCTTTGCATAGACATAGAAACCGTCTTTATGTTCACGGTAGCAGCAAGCCTTAACTTTTTTGAAAGATGGACCGATCCTGTGTTCCATTTCGTTAAGGAGGGCGGTGCGGAAGGCGTTACGAAGGAAAGTATAGTTAAAGTAATTGATATTGCGCCAGAAGCCATTGTCACTGTAACCACCTTCAGAAATGAGGCAGTGGATGTGGGGATTCCATTTTAAATCTCTGCCGAAGGTATGAAGGACCATTATAAAACCGGGAGTAAAATTCATGGACTTATTCTGTTTGAAAAACATGCGGGAAACAACACTGTTTACTGCATGAAAGAGACAGTCAAGCAGGGAGCGGTCAGCGAGGAAGAAGTCACGGAGCTGACTGTCAATGGTAAAAACGCAGTGGCGGTGGAGGACATTGATGAGCTTGAAGGACATGGAAGTAGTGCGCTGCATGGCGTACAAATTTCCACAGGTAGGACAGAAGCGGCTGTGGCATCGGAAGGGGACGAATTTCAGCTTGCCACATTTGGGGCAGCCGAACATTGCACCGCCAAAGGAGGGATCGCCACAGTTGATCATTTTATCCACGTTTTCAATAACAGAAGCACGTGGATGTAATGTATAAATCATTTCTTCATAATGGTCTCTAAAAATATCTTGTAGTATGCTCATGAGACTATTATGAAGGAAAATGGAGCAAAAAGAAACCCCTAATTCCCCCATGAATGGGGGACAGGGGGTTGAAGTGTCGAAGACACTTTTTTATAAGGGAAGTTATTATAAGGTTGGAGAAGGTCGCCTTGCCATGAAAGATGAAAAGACAGAGGACGACGATTACTTCATCTTGACCTTGGTGGCTATTGCAGAGGAGTTAAAAATAAATGGTTTGCATCATCATAATAATGTGGTAATTGCAGCAGGTACACCATTTGGAAGAATTGGTAAGGAGAAGT
>DVNP01000092.1 GCA_018714285.1 Candidatus Caccomorpha excrementavium
CATCAGGCTGTCCCGGAGCCCTTTGAACGAAACCGCCGGGAACGTACGGTTCCCGACAGAAGCGCCGCCGGTTCCGGATTGCTGCCGGAAGCGGCGAAGAATACCGAAATCGGAAAGGTTAAGGAGATTGCAGGACATCCGGAAGCCTTCGTTTCCGCGATTCTGCGTGAGAGAGCGGACTACCCGGCGAAGAATACCGCAGAAGGTTCCGGTCCGGTTCTGGACGTCTCTGCCCAGGACAATTCTGCCCAGGACAATTCAGTCCAGGACAATTCAGTCCAGGACAATTTAGTCCAGGACATTCCGGTCCAGGAGGTTCTTCCGTTCTGTGAAAATCCGGAATACCGGATTATCGGACAGCTTTTCTCAACCTACTGGCTGGTTGAAACCGGCGAAGAGCTGTACCTCATCGATCAGCATGCGGCCCATGAGAAGATTCTGTATGAGAGAACAATGAAAACCCTTCAGAAAAAGGAGTTTCTCTCTCAGAGAATCAGTCCGCCCATCGTATTGACGCTGAATTCCAGAGAAGAAGAAGCGCTTGCCGCTCACAGGGAATCCCTCGAGCGGCTTGGCTTTGAGATTGAGCCCTTCGGCGGGAGGGAATACTGTGTAACGGCATATCCTGCGGATCAGTTCGGAATCGCGGGCAGGGATCTGCTGATAGAACTGCTGGATTCTCTGGTAGAGGAGACGCTCACGGGAACCGCGGATATTATTCTTGAGAAAATTGCTTCCCTCTCCTGCAAAGCCGCAGTTAAAGGGAATCATACCCTGAATGCCGAAGAGGCCAAAAGTCTGATTCAGGATCTGATGACCCTTGAGAATCCTTACCACTGCCCGCACGGAAGACCCATTCTTATCTCGATAAGCAGGCATGAGATAGAAAAAAAGTTCAAGCGGATTGTATGACAAAAGAGCAGTCCGGATAAGTCCGGACTGCAGCTATATTGGGAAAGGAGGAGATCCTGCCATGACAAGGCCGTTAATTGTCTTAACAGGACCGACCGCTGTCGGCAAAACCAGGCTGTCAATTCAGCTTGCGAAGCAAACCCACGCGGATATCATATCTGCCGATTCCATGCAGGTCTATCGGGGAATGGATATCGGCACGGCAAAGATTAAGCCGGAAGAGACGGAGGGAGTAAGACATTATCTAATCAATGAAATCGACCCCTCGGAAGAATTCCATGTGGTCCGGTTCCAGGAGCTGGCTCTCCGATATATGGAGGAAATATACGCGGCCGGAAGAATTCCTCTGATCGCAGGCGGAACCGGCTTTTACATTCAATCTGTCCTGTATCGGATCAACTTTACGGAGAATGACGCAGACAGGACTTATCGGAGCTGGCTTACGGAACTGGCCGCCGGGCACGGAGCGGCCTTTCTTCATGATATGCTCAGGAAGGTTGATCCGGCTTCCGCAGAAGCGATTCATGAAAATAATATAAAACGTGTCATCCGTGCGCTTGAATATTATAAGCAGACAGGGGAACCAATCTCGCGGCATAACGAGGAACAACGCCGGAACGCTTCCCCGTACCGGTTTGCCTATTTTGTACTGAATGAAAACCGGGAGCAGCTGTATGAACGGATTAACCGAAGAGTTGATCAGATGCTTTCCGATGGACTTGTAGAAGAGGTCGCGTCCCTGAAGGGCAGGGGCCTTACTCCGGATATGGTGTCCATGCAGGGGCTTGGCTATAAGCAGATTCTGGCATATCTGGACGGCCGGATGACACTAGCCGGGGCAGTTGACGCGATCAAGAAGGAGACAAGGCATTTTGCCAAACGTCAGCTTACTTGGTTTAAACGGGAGCAGGACGTAATCTGGATAAATAAAAATGATTATGATTACGATGAAGACCGTATGCTTGAGGCAATGCTTTCCATACTCAGAGAAAAGGGAATCATTCCTCAAAAGAAGGCGTGAATGAATCCTTCTTCACGTCCTGACGCAGCGGGCATTCATGTCAGACAGGAGCAGTTATGAACAGTGATTTAATAAAAATGTATCAGTCCCTGCACCTTGACGAAAAGGTATTACAATACTGTATGGGTGTGGAGGATTCCCTGAAGGAGCGGTTCGAGGCAATCGACAGAACCGCGGAGTATAATCAGCTGAAGGTGATTAAAGCAATGCAGGATAACCGGGTGAGTGATATTCATTTTGCGGCCACAACAGGATATGGTTATAATGATCTTGGCCGGGACACGCTGGAGGCAGTATATGCTTCTGTCTTTCATACGGAAGCGGCCCTGGTCCGGCCTCAGATTACCTGCGGCACTCACGCGCTGACCGTAGCGCTGGCGGGCAATTTAAGACCGGGCGATGAGATCCTCTCTCCGGTCGGAAAACCTTATGACACACTGGAAGGAGTAATCGGAATCAGAGAATCAAAGGGTTCCCTGAAGGAATATGGCATCACATATTCTCAGGTCAATCTGCTGGAGGACGGCAGCTTTGACTATGATGGTATTAAAGCCGCCATAAATGACAGAACCCGTCTTATCACCATTCAGAGATCCAAAGGCTATCAGACAAGGCCGACTCTGTCGGTTTCGCGAATCGGCGAGCTGATTGCATTTATAAAAAATATCCGTCCGGATGTAATCTGTATGGTAGACAATTGCTATGGTGAATTCGTAGAAACCAGGGAACCGACCGATGCAGGGGCGGATCTGTGTGTCGGTTCCCTGATTAAGAATCCCGGAGGCGGCCTCGCGCCGATTGGCGGATATATCGCAGGAAAAGAAGAGTATGTGGAGAATGCAGCCTACCGTTTGACTTCCCCGGGCCTCGGGAAGGAGGTTGGGGCGACCCTTGGATTGAATCAGCAGCTTTATCAGGGGCTCTTCCTGGCACCGTCCGTTGTCGCGTCCGCACTGAAGGGCGCGATATTTGCCGCGAATATCTATGAATCTCTCGGATATTCTGTAATTCCGAACGGAACAGAATCCAGACATGATATTATTCAAGCAGTCACCTTAAATTCTCCCGAAGCGGTCATTGCGTTCTGTAAAGGGATTCAGGCCGCCGCGCCCGTAGACAGCTTTGTTACTCCGGAGCCGTGGGCAATGCCCGGATATCATTCAGACGTGATTATGGCGGCGGGAACCTTTGTTTCGGGTTCTTCGATCGAATTATCCGCAGATGCGCCGATTGAGCCGCCGTACGCCGTTTACTTCCAGGGAGGCCTTACCTGGCATCACGCCAGATTCGGCATTATGATGTCGCTTCAGAAGCTGTATGAGGAGAAGCTGGTTACTCTGTAAGTCTTATGACAAGCGGCGTATGATTCCCCTGTGTCCGGCAATATGAAATAATTCGTTCAAAAAATCTTAATAGATTTTAGGTATACAAATGCGATCCGGTGTGTTAGAATGTAGTGTAATATGGACTATCATTATATCAGAAGACGAATGGAGGAGACTGCAGTTGGGAAGAGGTTTCGGAAAGAATACATGGGCTCTGGTACTGATTATTTTATCAGGGATTGTCCTTGGGGGATTCTTCGGATATCTTGCAAGGGATATTTCCTGGCTGTCATGGCTGAACTTCGGTCAGGAGTTCGGAATCGGAGCAGCCGGAGGGGGACCCCTGGTGCTGGAGCTGGGCGTGATTACGCTTCAGTTCGGATTTACCATTCGGATTACGATCGCAAGCATACTTGGAATCATCGCGGCGGTTTTTATTTACCGTAAGCTGTGAGCTTATGTCCCGGATCCCTTTATCCTGTTCCTGGAGAGAGAAGAGGAGGATGCATGGATATCAGGGAGAAAGAATACCTGACGACAAAGGAGCTTCCGGAATCAGAACGCCCTTATGAAAAATGTGAACGCTTCGGCGCCGGATCGCTTTCGGATGCCGAGCTTCTTGCCGTCATTATCCGGAGCGGCGCCAGGCGGGAGCGATCCTGCGATCTGGCGGCAAGGATATTGGGGCTGTCCGATATCAGACCCGGACTGAAAGGTCTGAATTACCTGACGCAGAGCGATCTGATGAAACTGAAGGGGATTGGAAGAGTGAAGGCCGTACAACTTTTATGCGTTGTGGAGCTTGCCCGCCGGATGGCACGAGCCAAAGGCGAGGAGCTTATGAAATTTGCTTCCCCCGACGCGGTTGCGGCCTGTTATATGGAGGAGTTGCGTCATCTTACCAGAGAAGAATCCGTGGTACTTTTTCTGGACGCGAAGAACCGCAGACTGTCAGACATGGTAATTGCGACCGGTACGGTCAACGCTTCCATCATGTCCCCCAGAGAAATCTTCCTGAACGCGCTTGAGAGAGGAGCCGTAGGAATTATTCTGATTCATAATCATCCGAGCGGAGATCCCGAGCCAAGCAGCGAAGACATCGCGGTGACAAGACGGATTCGGGATGCCGGCAATTTGATTGGAATACGGCTTATGGATCATATCATTATTGGAGATAATATTTATATAAGCTTTAAAGAAAAAGGGTTATTGTAACGGAAGGAGAAAGAGCATGACATCGAAAATATTCGGAATCGATTTTGGAACCAGTTCCATAAAAATATATAAAAAGAACGACGGCATCGTATTCAGCCAGAAGAATATCATTGCAATATCCAGGGGGAAAAAGGTTCTGGCTATCGGAGACGAGGCGTTCGAGATGTTCGGGAAGGCTCCTGATGATATTGCTGTTACCTGGCCTGTGAAAAACGGCGTAATCGCTGATATTGCCAGTATGCTGGCCCTTTTGAACCATGCTCTTTCTCAGATTGCAAAGTCCACCGGCAAAATAAGCGGCGCGGAATTCATCGTGGCGGCGCCGACTGATATTACAGAGGTTGAGAAACGCGCTTTTTTTGATCTGGT
>DVNP01000093.1 GCA_018714285.1 Candidatus Caccomorpha excrementavium
AGGTATATTACGGCGTCCGCGCATCAGAACCCTCCACAGAGGAAGAAAGCCTGACGCCGGTTTCCGTATACGGCCGTCATAAGCTTGAAGCGGAAGGAGCCGTCCTCTCTGTCTGTCCGTACGCCGTTATCCTGCGTCTTACCTGGCTGTTCGATCTTCCCGTCAGAGGGCTTAAGACCAACCGGAATCTGCTGACCGGAATTCTAAGCGCCGCCCTGACCGGAACCGGCGCTTCCTATTTTGTCCATGATTTCCGCGGGATTACCTATACGGAGGATCTCATTTCCGTATTCGGCTCCATCCTCGAACTGCCCGGCGGCATCTATAACACAGGCAGTGACAATACGCTGTCTACCTATGATACCGCGCTGTATGCCGCTGCGCTCATGGGCATTTCCCATCCTGGCAGGCTGATCAGGAAGAATGAAACCGCATTCAGGGATTCTCCGCGCAATCTCAGAATGTCCGGCAGGAAGCTTGCCGCCGCCGGAATCCGGTTCCCCGATACAAAAGAGGCCATCGCCCGGTGTCTGTCGGACTTTGGCCTTCTATAGCAACGATTATTTGTTCTTCAGCGGTACCGCCGGTTAAGCCGGATTCCGTACAGCGCGAGCAGCACGGCGGCAATCACAAATATTCTGAGGAACGTTTCCGAGGTCTCCGAGAGGAGACCTCCCCTTTCTTCTTCCTCCCATTCTCCGTACTCCACATCCAGCCCGAGGTACTCCGCCGTACTTTCTGCAATCTCCCGAATCGTATCCTCGAGCAGAACGTTCTTCAGTCCGCAGTCAAGCAGGGCTGTCCGGATGCCGGTATTGCATCCAAGCTCCACAAAGTCCAGATATATGTCGATTCCTGCCTGCCGGTCATCCAGGGATACCTCCCAGATCTCAAGAGCCGCTGCCGCGGATACCGCATAACTGATATAATACATCGGCTGATGAAAGGTATGCGGTATTTCCATCCACTGATAAGCCAGCGAGCCGTACAGCTCCATTCCGTATTCCTCTGCCAGCTCCCGGTACAAATCCGTTATCTCCTGCGCGCTCATCTGCGGATTCGTATATACCTCATATTGAAATTCATCATACAGACAGCCGTCAACAATCCCGGACAGGATTGCGTACATGGTATAAAGTGTAACCTCGTCCGTGATCTCCGGAAATATCTCCGGGTAATAGGCAAGAAATAAGAGCTCCAGCGCCTGGGAATGAACCTCCGAGACATCAATGGAATCAATCTGATAATACTTTGTCTGACCGTTCTGGTAGAATTCGTTATAATGTCCGAACTCATGGATCATGGTTGTCACATCGTAGAAGCTGCCGTCCGATGCGTTGAAGGTAAAGGGCGCATGATAGGAAGGCAGATAGGTTGTATATCCGATGCTCATCTTTTTCGCATCCACATCCCAGTCGTACAGATGATACTGCCTCATATAGGAATACGCCTCTGAAAGCTTCTCTGATATCCTGCCCATATAAGGCTCCAGCAGATCAAGCAGCGCCTCTTCCCCTCCGTAGGAGAAGGACTCAAGCGCCTCGAATACGGAAGAATCAAACTTCATCATCAGACTGACATAGACCGGAACAATATAAGCCTTCACATAAGAGTACAGATACGCGGCGTCCTCCGTGGAATAATCCCTTGAATATATGATCTCATAGGAATAATCCGCATAATTATCATAGCCGTAATACTCCGCCATCTCAGTCCGGACCCCGACCAGCGCGGTAAAAATATCCCCGATCCGGTCATACCGATCCTCCTCCTCAGAAAGCAGCGCCTGATCATACTCCGCCGTCAGCTGCTGTTCCTTCATTGCCAGATCCATCTCTTCCTGCGTCATAGCCTCATAATCCGTATACAAGGACAGCTCTTCCCCCTCCTGTTCAAGAAGAACCTCTCCGTATTCCGAATTCAGAATCAGGCTAACTGTCTGAAGGAATTCATCGTATATCGTATTGACACATTCGTACATCCATTCGCTTTCTTCCCGGTACCAGGAATTATTCACATCCCGATAATACGAGTTCTGACAAAGTACATACAGTGTCTCCAGATCGCTGATTTCGGATACCAGTCCGTTGTAAGCCGCAAGCAGCTCCTCTTTACTTCCATTCTCTTCCAGCAGCCGTTTTACTTCTGCCTGCTTCTCATAAAAGCGCTCCGTATCATAACGCTCATATACCATATCCTGATAATCCACCGTTCCATGCTCCGCCGCGTACGCCCTGACGGCACAGCCTGACACCAGCAGCGCGGCAAGGAGTACGGCGGCAAAGCGCCTTGCAAGCTTACTCATGCTTTTCTTCCTCACGGCCATATACATACCGATTCAAAAAAGCGTCAACCGCCGACTCATAAAGTGCCCTGTCCGTATTAAAAGACACCGCGTGCGCGGCTCCCGGCACAATCAGAAGCTCTGTGGATTCCCTGCGCATCTCATGCATCTGAACGGACATCCGTGTGGGAACAAAATGATCCTCTGCCCCATGGATGAATAAAATCGGAACCCTGCTGTACTTCACGCCGTCCGCCGGACGCACCTCTCTCACCCGAAAGCCTGCCCTCAGTCTCAGCAGAATATCCGCCACGGGAAAGAACGGCCAGACAGGCAGATGCATTCTGCGGGTAAGCTGATATTTCAGCAGTTCTCCAAGATCCGTATATCCGCAGTCCGCTATTACGGCCGCAGGCCTCTTATCAATTACGAGATGGTTCAGCACCGTAGCTGCGCCCATGGATTCACCGTGCGTCACAATCACCGAATCCCCGCCGAAGCGATTCTCACACCAGTCAAGCACCGTCTGGAGATCAAACTTCTCATAGTATCCCATCGTGGTATATGCCTTTCCGCTCTGGCCGTGATTTCTCTGATCATAGATGACCACCTCAAAGCCCCGGTTCAGAAAGATCTCCGCATACATGGCGCTCGCATACTTCGTACTGGTAAAACCATGGCTGAGCACGGCCACCTTCCTTCTTCCGTTCACGGTCTTTTCGGCCCCCAATTCTTTTTCCTTATCCTCAGGAAGCCTGAGGTATTCGCAGGCAATCCCGTAGCCGTACCGGGACATCAGAATAAACCGTTCAATTCGCAGAGAACGGTAAAATTGCTCGTTTAAACGCCCCCTCTTAACCTCTCTGTCATACAGCCCCTCATTATCCGGCATCTTTGGCTTCAGCACAACGTTGGCCAGCCGCCATGACACGGCCGTCACGCCCGCTCCTGCCGCAAGAACCGCCGCAGCTGTTCTCCTTACTGCCTTTCTGATCGCTTGTTCCATTCCACTCTCCATTCTTGTCCGTCACTGATACAGCAGGATCATGACATGAGTTCCTTCTTTCATTGATACTTCATATTCCGCGGCCAGTCTGAACCGGTTTCCCTTATATCGCTTTACCAAATCTCTGTCATGTGTATACAGGATTATAACTCCACCTGCCTTCAGCAGTCCCGCCGCCTTGACGAAAAATCTCCGGTAAATCGCCTCAATTTCCCCTTTCTGAGCCTCCCTGCCTGTCCATGGCATATCCGTAATCATCTCGTCAAAAAGGTACGCATGACGGAAATCAAAAAAATCCCGGTTAATATAATTTACGGAAAGGCCTGCCGCCTGAGTATTCTCTCTTGCGTCTCTCACCGCGTCATGAAAGCAGTCAATACCATACATCGTTCCTGCCCTCACGAGCCGGGCCCGTTCAATCAGCATGGTTCCGACGCCGCAGAACGGGTCGAGAATCTGCGCCCTCTCCTTCAGATACGGCCGCGCCAGCGCCGCCGTCAGGGCGGCATTCACCGGATGGATGCTGGCTGCCGTTACATTCTTCCGGTAAGAGAACCGGGTATCCCTGCAGGTAAGCAGCTTAATCACAATATTAAAAGCCTTCTCCCTGTTCTCAATCAGCCGAAGCTCCAGCTCATAAAAAGACGGTGTATTAATCAGAGTCCTTCCCGAAGCCTTCTCAATGGCAGCCGCCAGCTTCTTTATAAAGGCAGCCTTCTTCTCCTGATCCATGCCGCTTTTTACATCGAGCCGGAAATAAAACGGCGCCGCCCCCTCATGGCAGGATCGCAGGAAACGCAGCAGCGCATTCTCTCCTCCCGCAATGATTTCCGCCGCTTCCCCTATGTCCGCGGGACAGCTCTTCATGTCCGCAGCAACAAACAGCGCTTCACTCCATGTTCTGATTCGCGCAAGCTCCCCGGGCCTGTCCGTCCGGATCATCAGACCGGCAGGAAGCGTCTTCATCGGAACTCCCTTAAGCGCCTCGGCCGTTACATGGATGTGATTCCTGTTTGTTGTCAGAATTATGGTATACTCTGCCCCATGTCCGTTAAACCTGTGCGGCTTCGGCTGTTCAGCCGACAGTATCATCCGGTCCAGTTCCCTGAGCTCTTCCCCGATATGCTTGCGGTTCTGCTCGTCCGGTTCGCTGATTATCAGCTCATCCCGCCTCTTCTTAAGCCGGTCAAGAACAGGAAAGTAATTCAACTCGGAAAGAGCAGCCAGATAGGAGCTCTTAACGAACATCTGCTCCTCCGCCTCATACGCGTGATACAGCACGTCCGTCCAGGCGGAATCTCCCGACCTGCCTGCCAGCAATGCCGCATTCTTCCTTATCTTGGGATCCTCGCTGCCAAGCAGCTTCTCAATCAGCCGCCGGTTCTCCTCTTCCTTCAATAGTCCGGCCCATTCCTCTTTTGCCGCGTCCTCCTTCAGCGCGGCCTTCAGAGCAATCAGATTCCCCCGCACCTCTTCGCCGCTTTTTACCCGGTTCCAATATTCCCCGATCATAACGGTTCCTTTCTTCAGGGGGTATCCGTTCCCTGATTCTTCGCATCTTCCTCTACGCCGGCCATTCTGACGCAGACTCCGCCCATGACGCACTCCGCGCGCAGATAGATCGTAGCACCGGGCCGATCCTCGGGAACCATATTGGCAATTCCGCCCATCAGGCTGCAGCCGCTCACGGATACATTCACATCATTCGGAACCTTAATATTA